>JAITVN010000038.1 GCA_031285775.1 Streptococcaceae bacterium
CGCTAAAGGTTGGTGTACAACATCTAATTCTTAATGAAAAAGTCTCTATCCCTTTGTAATACAAGAGGATAGAGACTTTTGATTTTCTGAAACTGATAAACTCGGGATTATAGCAGAATTCTATCCAGATTAAGTCTTGCAACTATCGTTTTCTCAAGACTTTTAATATTTCATGGCGGCAATTTTCACTGCTCCATACATTTCATAAAACTTACACATCAGTGAAGATTTATTTGAATTCCCGCAAAAATTCTGATAATAACTTCAGCCCTGTCTGCAGCGTTTTCTCGTTAGTGCAGTAACCAATCCGAGCATGACCTGGCATGTCAAAACGATTGCCGGGAATGATCAGCACGCCCTTCTCCTGCAGCAGTTGGACTGCAAACTCTTCGGTGCGCGTAGGATCCAGTTGCTCAAACTTAACAAAACTGACCGACACCATATCTGGATAAATCATTGAAACCAGCGGCTCCCCCTCGACCCAGTCCCTCAAAATAGACAGGTTGCGCGAAATAATCCCGCGGGCACGTGCCAAAACCTTGTCCTTATGCTTCAAAACCAGCGCGGCAACGGCATCGTCAAAAACGCCCGTACAAATCATGCTGTAGTCACGGATTTTGCGCAGCTCGTCTGCCAGTGCATCATCAGGCGTAGCCGCCCATCCCACGCGAATTCCAGGTACTGAGTATGTCTTCGAAATCGAGTTGGTCGAAATCCCGCGTTCATACAAGTCGACAATCGGGCTGTATTCAGCCTCTGGATTCAAAGGCTGATAGACTTCGTCTGACAAAATATAGGCGCCGACTTCTCGAGCTATTTTTACGACTTCATTCAGAAAATCTCGGTTTAATAGGGCGCCAGTCGGCTGCGCAGCATTATTGATGCAGATCAGCTTGGTGTCGGGTCGGATCATCTCACGCAGTTCATCTAGACGGGGTGACCAATTGTCCTCCTCGTAAACTTTCCAGTAGTCCACTTCTGCGCCCAAGGCCTTCGGCCAATCATAGAGCTGCTGATAGGTCGGGTATTGGGCAATCACGTGATCTCCTGGCGCCACCAAGGCTAGCACAGCCATAAAGTTCGCACCTGTCGCACCGTTTGCTGATAGAATATTCTCTTCCTTAACACCGTGATAGAGCTTAGAAACCTCGCCTTTAAAGTCCGGAGAACCTTCAATCCAGCCATACGAGAATGTGTCCTTCCTGATTTTGACCAGAAAAGCATCTCCGCCATCAGGCTCTAGCTCGAGTATTTCATCCAACGTCAACGAAGCAATCGTTGACTGCGCAATATCAATTTCGGCCGACTTCTCCCAAGTGTTGAGCCAGTCTTCGCAGCCAAATTGTACAAGATTCATTCATCTCTCCTTTCGGGAAAAAGTTGTTAATAATAGCAAAAAAGCTGCACAAAAGGCAGCTTATGTGCCCCATCGAGCGAGGGGCGCCTGAAGTTCCAAAACAGACGCGCCTCATATCTTGATTAAGGCATAATCCTTGTTCCTGAACCAGTTGCCAGAAAATTCGGCAGATTATCCAGTGAAGTAACTGTCGCAGCATGACCAGTGAAGGCCACAAAGGCCATGGCCGCTTGTACTTTAGGCAGCATTGAGCCAGCCGCAAACTGTCCTTGACTGATGTATTCCTCCATTTCAGACATGGTCACGGTCTCTAATTTCTTTTGATCCGGCTTGTTAAAATTGACATAGACATTGTCCACAGCTGTCAGAATCAGCAGATCATCTGCTTCTACAAGTTCTGCCAGTTTTGCTGCAGAGAAATCCTTGTCAATGACAGCTTCAACACCGTCATAGCCTTCGGAAGTCTTCACAACTGGTACACCGCCGCCGCCTGAAACAATCGGAAGCACAAGAGGGGAAGGCAAGGCAGCAATTGCTTTTTCTTCTACAAAGCGAACTGGTTTTGGAGAAGGCACCACACGTCTGTAGCCTCTACCTGAATCCTCGACAAAAGTCCAGTTGGGATACTGCTTCAGCATGTCTTCTTTGCCCTTTTCATCGTAAAATGGACCAATTGGTTTTGACGGTTCTTTAAACGCTGGATCCTCTTTGTCTACGACCGTTCGTGTCACGACAGGAAGAACGTCAATTTGCGCCATTCCAGCTTTTGTTAAGGCTTTGCTGAAAGCCTGAACCATCCAGTAGCCGATTTCACCTTGCGTCATGGCAACAGCTGTGTCAAGCGGCATAGCAGGGTTCTTGGGCGAATCTGCTTCCAGCTGCTGCAAAAGTAAGTTGCCGACCTGCGGCCCATTGCCATGGGTAACTACAATTTCTACATCATTACTTTTAATCAGCGGAATTAACTGTTCTGCCGTTTTTTCCAGCGCATTCTGCTGGGCTTGAGCTGTCGGATCATCCGTCAGAATTGCATTGCCGCCGAGGGCAACTACGATACGTCTGGCCATATTTTGGCACCTCTTTTCTCCAATTTGTTAAATAAATCTCGTTTATTTTGCGTCCACTTCTTTTACCGCCATATTTTTGATCAAGCTGTAGATAAAAGCAATGATACCGACCACAAGAATGGCGGTTAAAAGATAAACCACGACCATGCTTGATGCGTCAATACCAAGGCCGCTGCGAATGTCAAAGGCACCGCCCCAGCCTTGCAGCAAATCTATATCAGCAAGCACTGCCAGCACGATGATAAGCAGTGACCCTGCGATATTTCCTGTGCTGACCCGTTTCCCATTTTCCGTTTTGGCAATCATGAAGAAGGCAAATCCGATAACGTAGATGATGGCAGATGCCCATATGAAAATCCAGCCGGAAAGATAGAGCGCATAGACTTGGAAAGCCCCAGCCAGTAAGCCGATGACAATGTTGGATGCTTTCTTTTCTTGGATTCCAAGCTTGAACAGGTAGAAGCTGACCAACGCGTAGCAAATCATGATAACGGCTGTACACAAGTAAACAAAGACGTTATAAGCATTTGATGCAAAGTAAGTCATGATAATGAAGAGCTGCATCAAGACTGCAGTCAGCAATAATGCATTTGATGGTGCGTTGTTTTTATTGAGTTTGCCGAACCATTTCGGAAGTAGCTTTTGTTCAGCCAGCTGTGAGGTGGACTCTACTGGAAGCATTGTCCAGGACAGCCAAGAGCCAAGCAGCGAGATGATTAATCCGACGGCCATCAGTGTGCCGCCCCAGCCGCCGACCATTGCGTTCAGAATATTGATAAGCCCAGGCGCAGCGACATTTGCCAAGGTTTTCTGATCCATAAAGCCGTAAGGCAAGATGGACAAAAGAACATAAATGACCAATAAGCTGATCAAACCCAGAATGGTTGCTTTACCAGCATCAGATTTTTTCTTTGCCCGATCGCCCATCATGGCTGCGCCTTCAATTCCGACAAAGACCCAAATCATTACCATCAGCGAACTCGAAAACTGAGACATGAAACCAGAGCCTGTCATGGCACTAAAAGTGAATTTCGTCATGTCCGCATTCATTGAGACATTTTGCCAGAAGTGCTCAGTAAACACACCCGCATTAAATGAAACAACAGCAGCGATCACGAAAACCAGAAGCGGAATCAATTTCGCAATCAAGACGATGGCATTGATGACTGCCGCACCTTCAATACCGCGGGATACCAGCAATGTCAAGCCCCACATGACAATTGAAACCACAACGACCGACAAGACTGTCAATGAACCATTTTTTTCGGCAAAAGCACCAGGGAAAAAGAAGTCCACCGAAGTCATCATCAGCACGGCAAAGGCAATATTGCCGAACCAGCCGGACAGCCAGTATCCCCAGCCGGAAATAAAACCGACCAAATCACCGAATCCAGCGCGGGCATAATCAGACACCCCTGTCAGCTCAGGTTTATTCACAATCAAATGATTGAAAGACAAAACCAAGAGCATAATTCCAATACCAACAATAACCCAAGATACAATGGCACTTCCAGGCGTTGCGCCACCCGCAAGATCATTCGCGAGATTGAAAACCCCACCGCCGATCGCGCCTGATACAATGACTGCGATCAGAGCACCAAGTCCAATACCTTTTTTATTTTCTTCCATTTTTCTCCTTTAATATAGAATTCACGCAGGCGCTCGGTTTTTTTATTCTAAACAAGAAGCGATCAGAATCTATTTTGATACAAGATGTACAGAATGCTCTTCGTTATAGATAAAACGTAAATGGAGCGCTTAATTTATTAATTTAGAAAAGCCGCCAGATCTGTTACCAAATCTGACAGCTCCTGATAAGTTTTTCTTGTATAACTGAGTTCAGCGCATCTGAAGCTAGTAAGCAGACCGTTTCGGCTTCAGCCGATTATGGGGCGCTTTCCCCTCTTTAGGGGGGAAATTAGATAAGCAGGGCGTAGGCGGCTTCAGCCGCCTACGCATCGCTTTCTCTGTGAGTGATTCTAGAACCTGCCTTGCGGCAGAACCTTGATTTCCTAAGCAGACTCTTAGTGTTTTAGTGCTTAGAGGTCGCTTTCCCCGCCACTGCGGGGTAAATTTCTACGCTTCAAAGCGGGCGCGCTTCACATCTTTTTAACTGAGTTCAGCGCGCCTGAAGCTAGGAAATTAGATGAATCTAGAACCTGCCTTGCGGCAGAACCTAGATTCCCTAAATTTCTACGCTTCAAAGCGGGCGCGCTTCACATCTTTTTATTCCCAGTTTTGTGGAACTTCGGGGATAAACAAATTTCCCAGTGTCGCAGCCATGATGGCTTTGATTGAGTGCATACGATTTTCTGCCTCTTCAAATTGACGTGCATATTTAGAACGGAATACTTCGTCAGTGACTTCCATCTCTTTCAGCCCGTACTTCTTGTAGATTTCTTCGCCATATTCCGTGTTTGTGTCATGGAATGCAGGCAAGCAGTGCATAAAGATGAGTTGATCTGTGTCTGCATTGCCAGTCATCTTCATCATATCCATCGTGACGCGGTATGGTGTCAGCAGCTTCACGCGCTCTTCCCAGTCATTTTCTCCCATTGAAACCCAAACGTCTGCATAGATGATGTTAGCGCCCTTGACACCTTCTTCAATATTGCTTGTAGCGAGCGGTTTAGCACCTGATTTAGCAGCGAAACCATTGGCAATGTCCATGACTTCTTTTGAAGGATGAAGTGAATCCGGCGCCACGATGTGCACATTCACCCCAAGCATTGAGCCTGTAACAATCAGGCTGTTGGCCATGTTATTGCGACCGTCGCCGACATAGACAAGCGTCAGGCCTTTTAAATGACCGAAGTTCTCTTTTACCGTCATGAAGTCAGCAATCATCTGAGTTGGGTGCCATTCGTCTGTGAGCCCATTCCAAACTGGAACGCCAGAGAATTTCGCCAGGTCTTCAACTTCTTTCTGTGAGAATCCGCGACGCTCAATACCGTCAAACATTGAGCCGAGAACGCGTGCTGTATCCTCAGTTGATTCCTTGATACCCAGCTGAATATCGTCCTTGCCGAGATATTCTGGATGTGCCCCCAAATCAATCGAAGCGGTCGTAAATGCGGCACGTGTACGTGTTGAAGTTTTCGCGAAGAGCAAAGCTATATTGCGGCCCTCAAGGTAGTGATGAGGAATTCTGGCTTTTTTCAAAGCTTTGAGGTGAAGCCCGAAATCCACAAGATAGTTGATTTCAGCGGGTGTGAAATCTTTTTCTGCTAAAAAGCTGCGACCTTGAAAAACTGAATTGACTTTAGCTGTTTCCATAATTTTGTGTTTACTGTCCTTTAGTTATTTTTTGAATCTTTTTTTAATTTTAGCAAATTTGACACATTTTGTCATCATTTGGAGTATTTGAGCTGAGCTCAGCGTCTCACATCTTATTAACTGAGTTCAGTGCGCCTGAAGCTATTAAGCAGACCGTTTCGGCTTCAGCCGCATACGCATCGCTTTCTCTGTGAGTAAATTGTGAACCTGCCCTTTGGGCAGAACCACAATTTCCTAAGCAGACTCTTAGCGCTTTAGCGCATAGAGGTCGCTTTCCCCCTCACTGGGGGTAAATCTCTACACAAGGCTAAAGCCTTAGCAATTTCTAGAAGCTAAAGCTTCTGAAATTGTCTGCGTCCTACGGACGCTGCTGTCCATTCTCGCTAAGGCATTAAAGTGCCTAGTCGAATGGCACCCTTCAAAACGGGCGCGCTTCACATCTTATTAACTGAGTTCAGTGCGCCTGAAGCTATGAGATTAGATAAATTGTGAACCTGCCCTTTGGGCAGAACCACAATTTCCTAAATCTCTACGCTTCAAAACGGGCGCGCTTCACATCTTATATATCCTCGCGCCAGAGCGGCATTGACATGCAGCGTGCGCCGCCGCGTCCACGAGCCAATTCTGATGACAAGATCTCATGAACTTTGATTCCGTGCTTCTTGAGCAGATCAACCGTCACATAGTTACGGTCGTAAGTCACGATTTCT
The DNA here is from genome assembly GCA_031285775.1 of Streptococcaceae bacterium. Taxonomy (GTDB): domain Bacteria; phylum Bacillota; class Bacilli; order Lactobacillales; family Streptococcaceae; genus Lactovum. The sequence continues at coordinate 6,411 of JAITVN010000038.1, forward strand.
CCAGGTGCGATAGCCAGCGTATTCGAGCCATCATTCCATTGTTCACGCGGAGCCACAATTGCATCACCACCGCCGCATTCGATAAGGTCAAGTTCCGACAAGTTCAGAACTTTCTTCAAAGACTGCTCAAGATCGGTCAAATGCTCGATATTGATTTCTCCATCTTTTCCAGGAGTCAAGATGAAGGTGTTGATTGAGCCAGCGCCGTCAAAGATACCTGGAAATACAGTAAACTGATTGTAGTTAACCATCGTAAAGACAGTATCCAGATGCATCATGGCATGGTTATGAGGAATTTCAACTGCCAGAATCGTATCAAAGGTTGACAATGGATTGCTGAACAATTCCTTCGCCAGCTCCTGAATTGACTTGCTGGAAGTACGTTGCGAAATACCAAGCGCAATGACGTTCTTGCTCAAAATCAGCTCATCGCCGCCTTCCATACGTGTTGTATGATTGCGGTTGCGCCATACAGGAACTTTGCCTGCAAAACGAGGATGATGATTGAGCACATATTCTGTCAGAAGCGACTCTGGACGGCGTGCCTCAAAAGTCATGCGGTTAACCGTCATTCCTACTCCCATCGTGGCTTGCGGGTCACGTGTAAAGTAAGCATTTGGCAATGGATCCATATAGAAGACAGCCTCTGCACCGCTTCCAGCCATATCTGAAAGGGTCTCGTTCGGGCTTTCTATCTCATTTTTACGTACACCAGCATAAATCTTATCCACAAAATCTTTGGTACTGAAGGCGTTCATATATTCCAATAAAGCTTCGAATGTTTTGCCTTGTTTGTAGCCGTGCTCTTCCAGATAACGACGCGTAAACTCATCGCGCACCTGTTTGGAAGTGTCAAGCGCTTCTGTTGTAAGCTGTTCAATATAGAGTACTTCAGTCCCAGTGTCACGCAGCGTTTGAGCAAAGAAATCATGCTCTTTCTGGGCAATCTTCAAGTAGGGAATATCATCAAAAAGCAGGCGTTCCATGGAATCTGGCGTGATGTTCTCAACTTCTGCACCTGGTCGGTGAAGTAGAACAGTTTTGAGCTTGCCAATTTCTGAATTGACGTATATTGCATTTTCCATCTTGTGTTCCTTTCATAATTTAAATATATGGTAACGTTTACATTTATACTGTATCATTTCGGATTCGATTTGTCAAGAAAGATGATTTTCATTATTGCTCTAAAAAAGTGTGATTATTTACAGTAGGATACGCGATTTAAGGTCGGTAACTCAGTGTCAAACAGGTGTATTGATCACTCATAATATTCTAATCTTAATCAAATCCGCTGTCAGAATAATCAAATTTATTTATATATTCCTCATACCGCCCTTCTTCATCTGCAAAAATTCTCAGGGCTTCATCACGCGCAACTTCAAGAATATTGTAGTCACTCACAATATCAGCAACCGCAAACTCTGGAATACCTGACTGGCGCAAGCCGAATATTTCACCAGAACCGCGCATTTTCAAGTCTTCTTCTGCCAGCTTAAAGCCATCCGTCGTATTTACCATTATTTGCATGCGCTGCTTTCCAGAATCTGACTTGGGATTCGCAACAAGAATGCAGTAAGACTTCTTTTCTCCGCGCCCCACACGGCCGCGCAGCTGATGAAGCTGTGACAATCCAAAGCGATCAGCATCCATGATAATCATAATACTGGCGTTCGGCACATCCACACCAACTTCAATCACTGTTGTCGAAACCAGCAAATCCAATTTGCCTGCTTTGAACAATGCCATGCGTTCTTCTTTTTCTTCATTTTTTAACTGGCCGTGCAGCAGACCAATTTTCGCATCTGCTTGGAAATAGTCTGAAAGTTCGTCATAGAGCGCCAGCGCATTTTTCAGGTCAAGCACTTCGGATTCTTCGATCAGCGGTGAAATCACGTAAACCTGTGCTTTTTTCTGAATTTCAGACTTGACCCATTTGAGCACTTCGTCGAATTGCTGATGTTTGATCCAGCGGGTTGTAATCGGTTGTCGTCCTGCAGGGAGCTCATCGATGATCGAAACATCCATATCACCAAAGGCTGTGATGGCAAGCGTTCGCGGAATCGGAGTTGCTGTCATCATCAGTACATCAGGGTTTTGTCCTTTTTCCCGCAGAACCTTGCGCTGATTGACGCCGAAGCGATGTTGCTCATCCGTAATGACAAGACCGAGTTTATAAAAATCAACCCCATCCTGTATCAGTGCATGGGTTCCGACCACCATATCCGTATGGCCGTTCGCAAGATCTTCCAGAATTTCACGGCGCTCCCCCGCTTTCAGACCGCTGACCAGCAATGAAATATTCAACTCTGGGAACATTTGTAAGAGATTTCCAAAATGCTGACGCGCAAGAATTTCAGTTGGTACCATCAACGCTGACTGAAAACCAGCAGTTTGTGCCGCAAACATTGCCAGCTCAGCCACAACTGTTTTTCCAGAGCCGACATCTCCCTGCAGCAAACGATTCATATGCGTGGGCGCCGACATGTCCGCAAAAATTTCATGCAAGACAGCTTGCTGAGCTTGAGTGAGTTGGAAGGGGAGTTCAGCCTGCTTGGTCGCCACTTTTTCTTGATCATAATCCAGAAGCACACCGCTGCGACCTGATTTTTCCTGATGTTTTAAAGCCTGAAGCCGCATTTGAAACAGAAAAAGCTCTTCAAATTTCATGCGGCGCAAAGCCTGCTTGTGCTCGGCCAGATCCACAGGAAAATGCATCGCTCTGACAGCTTGCTGCCGCGGCATTAAACGATATTTCTTGAGCAATTCTTCTGGAAGATTTTCCGGCAGCAACTCCAGCGCGCCACTGTCAAAGGCGGTTTGTATCAGCTTGACCAGACTTGACTGCCTGACCCCCTGCATGACATGATAAATCGGCTGAAAATCTGCATCTGTTACTGCTTCACCATTTTCCCCCTCTACAGCTGAGAGTATTTTCATGCCGAGCAGCTGCTGCTTTTTCGCCTCCCATTTGCCGTACAATGCGACAGTCTGTCCAACATCAACCTTGTCTTTTAAATAAGGCTGATTAAAAAATGAGACGCCAAATATAACGTCTCCCTGTTTTGCTTTGAAAGTCAGTCTTGAACGGCGCGCACCAAAATAACCCAGATTCGCTGGCGTGACAATTTCAGCCACAATCGCAGCCTTTTCGCCCTCCAATAAATCCATCACTTTTCGCCCCGCTACATCTTCATATCGAAAAGGAAAATAGAGCAGCAAATCCTCTAGCGTAAATATCCCTAGCTTCTTGTAATTCTCGAAAGATTTCGGGCCGACACCTTTCAAGTATTGAATTGAATCTGTGAGTTTCATCTAGATAATTATAGCAAAAAAATAACAGGCAAGCTTTTGCTCTTGTTTCTGAAAATTACAAATAAGCAAGAAAAAAGAGAAAGGTTCCGCCCCATTATATTTGACAAAATGATAAAATATGTTCAAAGATTCGAAAGTTATGAATGAGGCAAGTTAAGATTTGAAAGGCATAAAGGAGGAGGGAAATATCTATTGCCGACAAATTCAATCAAGAATTTGTGATCAAAATGATGAGTTTCACTCATCAGAAAATAGGAGAATATGATGGAAAAGAGGCTTATAAAGTACTTCCTCTCTATCGGAACGGTGTTGCTGATGTTAATTGGATTAGGCGCATTCAGCAACACCGCAAAAGCAGACGACACCAAATCTTCAACTTCATCAACAGACACATTGAACGTCTTTCGCCTATATAATCCAAATACTGGCGAGCACTTCTACACCACTGGGATGTTTGAGCGCAATTCATTAATCGCAGAAGGCTGGAATAACGAAGGCGTCGGTTGGGGATCTCCAACAACAGGTGATGCTGTTTATCGACTTTACAATCCGAACGCAAAGGGCGGCGATCATTATTACACTGTGTCTTCATTTGAAAAGGATTCCCTCCTGAAAAAAGGCTGGCGATATGAAGGCATCGGCTGGTACTCAGGCGGTGACATTGATGTCTATGTGGCCTACAACCCCAACGCACAGTCAGGCGCACATAACTACACCATTGGCTCAACCGAGCAAAATTATCTGCTTGATAACGGCTGGAAATACGGATCAACCGCCTGGAAATCTGTCTCAGCAAAAGTCGTCTACGCAACAGTCAACTATGCTTTTGATATTAGCAACATCAATGCTGTCACTGGATTTAGCGACAATGTCTTTGTCGCAAAGGTCATCAGAGAAGAAGGAACATACCAATCCAAGGTGACCGAAGAGCCTTATACGACCTATCGCCTGAAAGTGGTAAAAAAAATTAAAGGTGAACTCTCTTTAAACAAGCCCGTCAAGATCTATAAAAATGGTGGTATTATGGAAGATGGAACCATGTATGTTTTCGAAGATGATGTGACGCTAAGCAATGGGAACTATTACATCTTTACTACTTCTAATCAAGGCGTAAGCGATCCGAGCGAATTGCCCTTTCTGACATTACCAGACGGATCACTATTATCAACTTCTGGAGGGATGATTCCATTGGGCAAAGATGAGGCTGAAGCCTTAAAATCAAATAAAGTTGCTGAATTTACTGCCGCGCTTAAAACACCAGAACAAGCAGATCGTGAACGTTCCTCATTTAAAGACTCTGAAGTATACCTTTCAGAATAGGAGACGAATAATGATCGGTTGTTGAAAGGCCTTTACGGAACTTTCTGTTTTCAGTATTTTCATTGTTATATGACTAAACCCTAGTAGTTGTGCTTCTCTCACAAGACTAGGGTTTTCTATTTCTACAAAGGCCATAAAATCCCAAAGTTTCTTCCTCAAAGAATAAAATCATCGCGTCTAAAAAAATCGCCGAAGCGATTTTATCTAGAATATTTACCATCAATAAAAGTAATTTCATCCGTATCTGAATACGCACCGCCGTATGCTTTGACCAAACCTATGATCCAGTCAACCAATGCCCAGATCCCTGTCCAGCAAAGCAATAATTTCAAGATACCAAAGACAATCTGTCCACGAAGAAAACGGTCAATTCCGAATTCGCCCAATAAAAAGGTGAATACCCAGACAAATAAATGCTTGTTCATAGTAAATATTTTTTGATCATTTTGTTGATCCATCTTGATTACCTCTTAAATTTTCAATATTTTTAAGACTATTATAGCATTTCTGTCTAATATTTCATTGGACTTCGACTTGAGTTTCCTTTGGAAAACGCTTACGCTAATAATTCTGATTTCACTGATTCTGAATTCAAGCAGACAAAAAGCCCCTAAGGACTTTTTGAGTTCGGGGCGCTTGAAGGCTAGTAAGCAGACTCTTATCGCTTTAGCGCTTAGAGGTCGCTTTCACTGTGTGGAAAATAGATAACCCGCAGAACCTGTGCTGCGCACAGAACCTACGGGTTCCTAATTTTCTACACAGGGCTGAAGCCCTAGCAATTTCTAGAAGCTAAAGCTTCTGAAATTGTCTGCGACCTAAGGTCGCTGCTGTCCATTCTCGCTACGGCGCTAAAGCGCCTAGTCGAATGGCTCGCTTCAGGGCGAGCGCACCTCACATCTTATGCTTACTGAGTTCAGCGCGCTAGAGACTAGGAAATTAGATAAACCCTAGAACCTGCCTCTCGGCAGAACCTAGGGTTTCCTAAATTTCTACGTCTCTGAACGAGCGCGCTTCACATCTTGTTCTTACTTAGCAATCTTTGCAAAGTACTCAAGTGTACGTACAAGCTGTGAAGTGTATGACATTTCGTTGTCGTACCAAGCAACCGTCTTAACGAGCTGTGCATCGCCTGCAGTTGTTACCTCAGTCTGAGTTGGGTCAAAGATTGAACCATGGCTCTCGCCGATGATGTCTGTAGATACGATCTGGTCAGCGTTGTAGCCGAATGACTCGTTTTCAGCAGCCTTCATGGCAGCATTCACTTCGTCAACAGTTACTTTCTTGTCAAGGATTGTTACAAGTTCAGTCAATGAACCAGTTGGTGTTGCAACACGTTGTGCATGGCCTTGAAGTTTGCCGTTGATTTCTGGGATAACCAAACCGATAGCTTTTGCAGCACCAGTTGAGTTAGGAACGATGTTGATGGCAGCAGCACGCGCACGACGGAAGTCGCCCTTACGGTGTGGGCCGTCAAGAAGCATCTGGTCACCAGTGTATGAGTGAACAGTTGTCATTGTACCAACTTTGATGCCGAACTGTTTGTTCAAAACGTCAGCCATTGGTGCAAGACAGTTAGTTGTACATGAGCCTGCAGAGATAACAGTCTCATCACCAGTCAAAATATTGTGGTTTGTGTTGAAAACGACAGTCTTAACATCGTTTCCGCCAGGAGCAGTGATAACAACTTTCTTAGCACCGCCGTTAGCATGCAAATGAAGCTCTGCTTTTTCTTTTGTTGCAAAGAAGCCAGTTGCTTCCAAGACGATATCAACACCTGAAGCAGCCCAATCAATCTTTGAAGGATCGCTTTCCTGAGTTACTTTGATGAATTGACCGTTGACATCAAATCCACCCTCTTCAACTTCAACTGTACCGTCAAATTTGCCCTGTGTGGAATCGTACTTGAGCAGATGAGCGAGCATTGCTGGATCTGTCAAATCGTTGATGTGCGCAACCTCAACACCCTCAACATTTTCGATGCGGCGAAGCGCCAAACGACCGATACGTCCGAAACCGTTAATACCAACTTTAACTACCATATTGTAGTTGCCTCCTATAAGGTTTTTTATTTTTGACTAAGTTAATCTTTTAACTTACTCTATTATTATAACACTTTTCTTGGATTTTACATCAATTAAATTTTTTGTAAACGTTTTTATGAAAAGTTTTGCTGTAAATTTTCTGCAAATCCTCTGAAGAGCCAATTTACCTCCCTTCAAATGATAATTTTGAATAATTGAACGCTTTTCTCACTTATGATACAATCAGTAGTATGTCAGTATCTTTCGATAAGAACAAGAGGCGCAAGAAAGGCATCGCAATTTTTTCGATTGTGACGTTTTCTTTGCTTGCACTTATAGGATTTCTGATTTTCTCAACACTTGATCAACAAAACAAGCAGAAAAGCTTTGAAAGATTCGATCAAAAAATCACGGCTCTGACTTATAAGGAGGTCTTTTTGGCCAAAGGCGTAACGCCGACACAATTATCCGAACTCTCCTCAGACTTGTCGAATAATGAAAAAAAGATGGCAAAGGATAAGTTTTTAAAATTGTCCAATAAAATGAAAATCATCTCAAGAAATTTTGACAAGCTCAAGGAGGTCAATGGACTCTTCTCGACGCCTGCTGTTGCACAAGATACAGTCTCTTCTTCTGCGCCGATTCGGGACGATCTGACAGAAGATGACCTGAAAAATGTGGATTTGACCGATTTGAGCAATAATCAGTTTACAGCCAATCTCTCCACTGCAGTCCATAGTGCAGCACTTCAGCTGGAACAGATCGAAAAGGTCAAAACTGAGATACAAAACAACACTGCGAGCACAACGGTTCTGGCTGACATTGGCAAGATTCAAAATGAAAAACTTCAATCAAGCTACTTTACTCAGCTGAGCACGCGTGATGCTCAGGCAGTCAAAGCAAAATATGCAGGGAAAAAAATAATTGCCCTGTCTTTCGATGACGGACCCAATCCCGCGACAACCCCTCAATTATTGGACATTCTCAAGAAAAATGGCGTTAAGGCGACATTTTGCGAACTGGGCGTAAATGTTCAGGCGAATCCAGATATCGTCAAACGTGTTGCTGCTGAAGGACATGAGATCATTTCCCACAGCTGGAGCCATCCTGATTTGACAAAAATGTCCAAAGGCGATGCGCTGCGTCAGGTCGAAGATACTGCGGCTTTGATTACACAATTCACCGGTCAAAACAGCCCATTGTATCGTCCGCCATACGGCAGCACGAATGAAGCGATCCTAAAGGAGATTGATCGGGCGGCTTTTAACTGGGATGTTGATACTGAGGACTGGAAAGATTCGACGCCTGAGCCTGTCGTAAAAGCCGCAGTGACTGCTGCACATCCTCAAGCTGTCATTTTGATGCATGACATCCATCCCTGGTCCGTCGCGGCTGTGCCTGAAATCATTAAGCAGCTGAAAGAGCAGGGCTATACTTTTGTAAGCGCAAGCGAGCTGATACAAGTGAAATACGGATCAATTGCCCCACATCAAGTTTATTATTAGAATTTAAAAACTCTGGTTTATTCCTGCGTTAGACTGTAGACAAACCGTTCCGTTCCAAAAATTTACACAAAAAAGGCGTGCAGGCCGGAAGCAAAGCTTCGCTTTCATTCCTAAGCCGAGAGCCAAAGTCTCCCGGTTTGCCTCATTGCACAGCCTTTTTTGTGTAAATTTTCGGAACTCCACTAAGGATGAGTGCTCCAACTTTCTAGTAAAGAAAATCATTTTTTGGAATTTGTCTTCACTCTGACCTCTGACTCTGGTGAACTCCAGAGTTTTATAATTCAGCAGAAATTGAATCAAAGTTCTGCTCTAGAATCTTTGCGCTTTTGCGGAATTTTTCTTGTTCGCTTGTTGTAAGCTCCAGCTCAATAATTTTTTCAGCTCCTTGCTCTGAAATCACTGTCGGAATGCCGATGTAGAGATTTTTAACGTCGTAAATTGGAGAGCTCAGGTAGCTGGAAACTGGCAGAATTGTGCTTTCATTTCTGAAGATTGCCCGTGCAATTGTGGCCAGCGCACTGGCAATGCCGTATGAGGTGTTGCCTTTTTTCTGAAAAATGTCGAAGCCGACTTGGCGGATTTCATTATCAATTTGATCAAAATCAGGTTTCTCAAGTCCTTCTTTTTGAATGTAATCATCCAAAGGGAGGGTGAAAATCTGCGCATTGGACCAGGCTGTAAAGCTGCTTTCGCCGTGTTCACCCATGACACAGCCATTTATGTCGTTGGGATTGACCTGCAGCTTATCAGCAATGATTGTTTTCATGCGGGCGCTGTCAAGCAGGGTACCAGTTCCGATGACACGGGATTTTGGAAGCCCAGAGACTTCCGCAACGATGCGGGTAATCAAATCAACAGGATTTGAAGCGATCAGGAAAATTCCGTCAAAGCCTGAAGCCATGACTGACGTGGTAATATCCTTTATCATGGCAACATTTCCGACAAGAAGCGACAATCGACTGTCTCCTGCTTTGAGCTGGGCAGCTGGCGCATTGGCTGTGATGATGACGAGGTCTGCATCAGCCGCATCAGAATACTCGCCTGAAATGATTTGTTTTGGCGACAGATTTGTGAATGGCAGGGCATGTGTCATGTCCAGGCTGTCTGCCACTGTCCTATCCTTATTGATATCAACTAATACAATTGTGTCCGCGATTTCTTGCAGGAGCAGAGTATAAGCGCAAGTGGAGCCTACTGCACCAGTGCCTACGATGACTACTTTTTTTGTCATTTATTATCCTTTCAAATTCATTTTAATCAGTGAAGTTCGGCGATGATTTCTACTTCTACTTGTGCATTTTTGGGCAATGCAAGGACGGCAACCGCAGTTCTAGCAGGAAGGTTGTCGTGAAAGTATTTTCCGTAAACTTCATTGAATGCAGCAAAATTATTCATGTCAGTCAGATAACAGCTTGTTTTGATGACATTGTCAAAGGTCAGGCCTTGCGAGCTTAGAATGGCGCTGATATTTTTCATGACTTGCTCGGTTTGTTCTGCAATGCTGCTTCCGACGATTTCGCCTGTTTCCGGGTTCAGCGGGATTTGACCAGATGCAAAGAGCAAATTTCCAGCAAGCTTTCCTTGGGAATACGGGCCAATTGCGCTTGGCGCTGTTGTTATGTTAATTGTTTCCATAATCTTTCTCCTTCTGGATAGTGATAACTGTCGTCTTAGCTGCAAAGTCATGCAGCGCGCGGTGTTTTTTATTAAGCAGTAAAAACATGATCGTTGCCATCGTGACAACTGTCCAGACAATCATTACATAACTGTCTATGTAATAACGTGTCATTGTCGTCAGCATCGGTAAAATATAGTTGCCTGCCGGCGTAGCGATTCCCTCAATGAGGAACAGAAAAATGAATTGTCTGAAGACACAGTCCTTAAACTGAAGCGCTTTGCCGTCAAGCCTGACAATCTCCAAATGCAGCCACCTTTTGGCTAGGGTTTGACCTGGAAAGATCTTCCAAGGGACAATCACATAATAAAAGAAACCGCTCAAGAGGCAGAGAAAGCCGATTATCATCGTGAACAATGGGCTTTTTCCTATGGCTTCGAAGACATAAAGATTGGAGAAGACCCTTCCTTTTCCATCCACGATTGAGAAAGAAAGGATGGCAGGTAGACTGATGAGAATGCCGCCGATCATCCAGTCTATGAGCCAGGTCCCGCCTCTGACAGTCACTGCTGCTTGGTTTTCCGCCGTTGCAGTTTCTGCGCGTTTCACATTCACTTTTTCCATAGTCATTGCTCCCGCAGATAACTGACAGATTTGAGCATCGCGTCAAGGCCTGTCCTGATTTTTGACAGGGAGGCGCCGCAATTCATCCGCAAATATCTCTCATTACCATATATTTTACCACTCATGACGCCAATTTTCCCGATTTTTACAAATGCCTCCTGAAGTTCGTCCATCGACCAAGGCATTTCTCGGCAGTCTATCCATGCCAGATAAGTCGCTTCAGCCTTTCGGTACTTAAATTCCGGGATCTTTTCCTGGATGAATTTTTCGACATATGACAGATTTTGATCAATATAAGGAATAAGTTCGTCAATATATTTCTGAGACTCATTGTAAGCTGTCACTGTTGCGAGCATGCCGAGTGTACTGGCAGAGTTTAAGAAATCACGACGTTTCTGAATCGTAAAGAAGCGCTCGCGCATTGTTTCGTCTGGAATAATGGCATAAGAACCAATGAGACCTGGTGTGTTAAAAGTCTTGCTGGCGCTAGAAATCAGGTACATATTCTGGTATTGTGTGTAAAAAGTCAGAATGGGAAGATGCCTGCGCTTTGTCAGATTCACATCCATGTGAATTTCGTCGGAAATCAGTGCGACTTGGAATTTTTTGCAAAGCTTGACAATCTGTTCAAGTTCTTCATAGGTCCATAAACGACCTGTCGGATTTTGCGGCGAACAGAGCAGGAAAACATCCGCTTGCTGCATTTTCTCCTCTAGGTCTGCAAAATCAATCTCAAAGTGACCGTCACGTTCAACAAGAGAGCTTTCAATCAGCTGCAGATTGTTTTCCTCCACCACCATATAAAAGGAATCATACATTGGAGAAAAGGCCAGAACGGATTTTTGTTTCGTCGCTAATTCGCGAAGCAAAATCGAAATGGTGTACAAAACGGACGGACTGTAGACAATCTCATCTGGATTGAGCACAGTGCCCATTCTTCTCTCAAAATGACCACAAATCGCTTTTTTGAAGGTGTCGTGATTCCAGCGGGTGTAGCCATAAATACCAAGTTCATTGAACTTTGCGATGGCCTCCTGAACTTCATATGGCATCCGAAAATCTGTGTCAGAAATCGAGAAAGGCAGCAGGTCAGAAACACCGAATCTGTCCTGAATGTAATCCCATTGTGTAGAAAATGTGCCTTTTCGGTTGATAATTTCGTCAAAGTTGTAAGTCATGTACATCGTCTCCAGTTATTTACAAAATAGTTAACTCTTTACTGCTTTGGTCTAGCTGAACGCCCACGCCATTGTGAATCCAGACGTTATCCTCAATGCGGACGCCGCCAACGCAAGGAACGTAGACACCGGGTTCACAGGACATGACCATGCCCTCCTGTAGAATCATTTGACTGGCAGAATTCACTTTTGGCAGTTCCGTCGAGTTATCCATCCCGATGCCATGACCGAGCCCGTGCGTGAAATACTCTGCGTAGCCATATTTTTCTGTGACGGCACGTGCGGCAGCGTCAGCTTCACAGGCACGATTCCCTGCGCGCATGGCCGCTATTCCCGCCTGATTAGCTTCCAGTACCACTTGGTAAATCTCACGCATTTTTTCTCCTGGATCACCAAATGCACACATGCGTGTCATGTCAGACTCAAATCCGTTCAGCCGCAAGCCGAAGTCAATCATAATCATCTGATTTTTCTCAATGACACGCCCGGCTGGTCGCCCATGAGGAAAAGCGGTCGATTCCCCGACACCGATAATTGTATCAAAAGACATTCGCGCAGCGCCCGCCTTAATTGAATAATACTGCAGTTTCGCTGAAATTTCGTAATCCGTCATGCCGACATAAAGCTCACTCAACACTTGCTTGTATATCTCATCGCCTGTGTGAATTGCCTCTTTGAGCTGCACAATATCCTGTGAGTCCTTTATCATACGCAGTTTTTCAAAAGCATCAGACAGAATTTCCGTTTTGTCCATAAACTTCTCAAAGAAAGCATATTCCGCTACAGAGACGCTATTTTCTAACCCAATTGAGTGAATTTGATGTGCAGCGCAATAGTTCCTGACCCAAGTCAAATAACTGCTTCCCTCATCCTGCGGATTCCAGAGAATAATCGTCAAATCACGCTCTTTGCCTTTCGCTTCTTCGAGATAACGCCCATCTAAAATCAGGAAAGACTCAGCTTTAGTGATGAACAGATGACAGCCGCCGCCTTCCATTGTCTGCAAGTAGCGCTTTGTTACTTTGTCATTGATCAGAACCGCATCTACTGCTTGTTCGTCAAGGAGTGA
>JAITVN010000115.1 GCA_031285775.1 Streptococcaceae bacterium
GTGTATAAGCCTTATCTAAGATTCCCACACGATCCAGCGCTTCGAGCGCCTTGATTTTATCCTCTTTTGAGAAAAGTCCGAACAGCACCTTAAAGAATGACATGTCTGGTACAAAAGCCGTCAATACATTGCGAAGCACTGAAATACGCGGCACCAGATTATATGACTGGAAAATCATGCCGACTTTGCGGCGGAATCTGCGGAGCTCTTTGCCTTTCAGCTTTGCCACATCGGTTCCGTTGACCACGAGCGTTCCAGATGTCACATCGTTCAGGCCATTAATTGTCCGCACCAAGGTTGACTTACCAGCACCTGAAGTACCGATAATCCCGACAAATTCGCCGTCTTGAATCTCCAAATTGATATCCGTCAAGCCTGGAAAACCATTTGGATAGATTTTGCCTACATTTTCAAATTTAATCATTTGAATTTGAACTCCGTTTTTCTATTAATAAAAGTGACAGATACGATTTGCACGCCGACTCAAAGCTAATCGCAGAGCGTGCAAAAAGTTTTCACTGTTTCATTCATTTTGCCTTAATCATTGTATCAAAATGTTCATAAAAAACAAATTAATTAGTGCAGTAAAAAGCCGAAACCAATACGAATTTCGGCCATTTTGATAACGTTAATTTTCCTTGGCAACATCCTTCAAAATCTTGAAGAAAGGCTCGTAATTGCTGGCTTTTGACTTCTTGTAACCATCGTGTGAGTATACTTTGATGATTGACTTGCCTTTTTCAGTCTTTGACAGGTTAATGATCGCTTTCTGAAGTGCTTTCTTAAGTCCAGGATACTTCTTTATATTTGCAGAATTCTTCGACACAAGAACTGCATCATTATAGATTTCATCTGTCACGCCGATGACATTGGTCTGGTTCCAAATGGTATCCGTTGCATGATTCGTTGTTGTCCAGGCTTTCTCAAAGTCTTGGCGCAGATCAGCGTATCCTGCGATAACGTCAACCGTGCCGGATGCAAGGTCAGAAGTCGCTGTCCCGTAATCAAGACCAGTCACCGTATTCGGCAAATCGCGAATCGAAATCTTGTAATTTTTGGTCAGCCACTCAGACGGATAAAGATAGCCAGCTGCTGAAGTGGTGGATGAAAGTCCCCATTTGGCTTTTTTGATCAAATCAAGCGGAATCTTTTTGCCCTCGTTGACATATTCAGCCATTTTTTTGCCGACTTCAGAGTTTCCAGCAATGATCAGTCCGCGATATGAAGTGACTTCCTCATTTGTCGGACGGGTTGGCTTGTGATCGTTCCAATATTTAGGACTCGTAGCGTTTTTAGTATTTTTCAGATCATCATTGTTCAATCCTTTACGGGTTGCGGTTAAGATAGCAGATGCCCCTTTTGAATAAGCCGCATAAGTGCCGCCTGAGACGCCCCATCCGACATCAACTGTTCCTGCAGAAAGTGCCTTGCCCACAGCATTGTAGTCAGTTCCTGTTGAGACGCTGACCTTGCTGACGCTATAGCCCTGCTTCTTTAGCTCTTTGATCAGCAAGCTGTCAAGGCCTTTTGTAGCGGTGGTAATATCGCTCGGGTTCTTTGACGGAATAAAAGAAATTTTTAATTCCTTCACTTTTTTGGCCGCTGCATCAGCACTGGTGCCGACTGCCAATACTGCAGCTCCGAGAATAGCAATCGCTGATGCTGCAATCACACGTTTAAGACTTTTTTTCATTTTAAAAATGAACTCCCCTAATTTTTTTCCGCAATTTCCTTGCAAAACTAGAATAGCAAAATGAAGGATGTTTGTCATTTCATATGCAGAGATTTTAGGCTTTTCTATACAGAATGTTCGCATTTTCTGAAAACCTGAAAATCTTTGTCAGTTAAGCCGATAAGCGGATCAATATCCTCTGCCTCAATTAAAACAGTACTCAAAATTGATGTTTCAACTTGATGATTGCTTTCTTCAAATTCAGAAAAATCTCCAGAGAATTTGTTTAGCTGCTGAAGCAGAAAAGTTGCGCGATTTGTTCCTTCTTTCGCTACAGCCTGTCTAAAAGCATCCACTTCACCGATTAAAATCAGCGAAGACTTGGCGCGTGTGATTGCCGTGTAGAGCAGATTTCTCTGCAGCATGCGTGAATAGCTTGAAACCATCGGGACGATAACACTTGAAAATTCAGAGCCTTGTGACTTGTGAATGGACATCGCATACGCCAGACGAATATTCGACCAGTCAGAGCGGATATAGGTCAATTCCTGACCATCAAAATCAATCAAGAGTTCATCTTGTTTACTCTCAGAGTATTTAGATGGAACCAGACCGATAATTTTACCCAAATCGCCATTGAAGACATTGCTCTCGGCGTTGTTGACCAACTGCAGAACCTTGTCGCCGTCGCGGAAAACGCTGTCCAGGAAGGAAAACTCCAAAGCGTCTTTTTTCGGATTGAAAATGTTCTGAAGTATCCGATTGATGGCAGTAATACCTGCTGCTCCTTTATACATGGGAATCAGTACCTGAAGTGCAAATGGGTCATTTCCGCGCTTGAGCCAAGCGCTTGCAATCTGAGCAATCAAATCAGAAACTTGATATGAATTGGCTGGAAAAAAGTTTCTATCGGCTTTTTTGCGGGTAAAATCCGCAGGCAAATAACCATTTTTGACGTCGTGTGCCAAATCAGTAATAGTAGAGTCTACGGACTGTCTATAAATCTTATCCAGTTTAATAAACGGCATGCTCGACAAGCGAAGCAGATCTGTCAAAACCTGTCCAGGACCGACCGAAGCCAGCTGATCTGCATCGCCCACAATCAGAACTTTCATATTTGACGGGACACCTGCAAAGAGCTTATTGGCCAGCCAAGTATCAACCATGGAAAACTCATCCACAATCAGCAATTCTCCAGATAAATCATTGGCTGAATCATCAAGCTCATCGTCAGTGGTGATGCCTAATGCTCGGTGAAGTGTTGAAGCCGGCAAACCTGTCAGCTCTGATAAACGACGGCTGGCGCGTCCAGTCGGCGCAGTGAGCAAAATTGGGAAATTTGAATTCTGCTCATCTGGTTCATTCAGCTTAATCTTATTTAATCGGGCATATACCTCTAAAAAGCCGTTAACAATCGTGGTTTTACCAGTTCCAGGGCCTCCTGTCAAAATGAAAACAGGATTTTCCAAAGCTTGAAAAATGGCTGATTTCTGCAAATTATCGTACTCAATGTCCAAATCGTTTTCAACAGTTGATATTAATTTGTCTATTTCCTTATTATCTAGGACTTCTTTCGGACGATTTAAAAGTCGTGTCAAATTTGCAGCAATTGCTTCTTCCGCACGATAAAGACTGATCTCAAAGACCTTTGTGCCGGAGATAATGATCTTTTGATCTGCTGATAAGGCGTCAATTTGCTGATCAAGTTCTCCGGGGTCGAGCTGAGTCGGACGCGACGCTTCAAGCAGATAAGCTGCGGCAGCCAGCAATTTATCGCGTTCGATGTAGGTGTCGCCTGTCTGGAAGGGTTGTTGACGCAGAACATGCAATAAGGCCGCTCGATAACGCGCAGGAATTGAAGCGGCAATTCCCTGATCAGCTGCAATCCGGTCTGCAGTGACAAAATCGATTCCCTCAATGTCTTCAACCAGCTGGTAAGGCGTTTCATTCAGCAGGTTCAGACTTTTTTCTCCATAGTGATTAAAAATTTGAGCCGCTACTCGTCCGGTCAAGCCAAAACTGTAAAGGCGAGATAAAACATTTTCCATGCCATGGTTTTCAGATAAATGTTGAAGAAAGGCGTTCTTTTTGGAAGCAGGCATGATTTTATTCAACTTATCCGGACTGTCTAAAATTGTGTCAACTGTATTTTTCGGATAAAGCTTGATAATTTTCTTGGCAGTTTCCTTACCGATACCTGGAAATTTGCTGGACGATAAAAATTTGATCAGTCCGTCCACAGTCGCAGGTGCTGATTTTTCGTAAGTCTCAACTGCCAGCTGCTGGCCGTATTTCGGATGACTGGTCAAATGGCCGCGAAAAACATAGTCGTCTCCTTCTACGATATCTCCAATCGTCCCAGTGACCACAATTTCGCTGTCTTCGTAACTCTCGTCGTTCGTGTCCTCAATTTCGAGCAGCAAGACCTTATACAAATTAGACGGATTGCTGAAAAAAATGGCCGCGACTTTGCCGCTAAAATAAATTTTTTCGTTCATTATCTTTAAGTCTTGTACCTTAATCACTTAATCAAGCTGCATCATTTCAACTTATCATTTTCATAAGCATGAGCCTTTTCAAGGCCTGCAAAATGCTGCTGACGCAGTGCCTCGTAGATTATCAGGGCAGCACAATTCGACAAATTCAGCGAACGCACATGCGCGTCATTCATCGGAATTCGCAGACATTTTTCCGCATTTTCCCGCATGAATTCCTCCGGCAATCCTGTATCCTCACGCCCGAACAGGAAATAATGATTTCTGGAAATATCGGAAAAATCTGCATCAGAATAAGTCCGCTCAGCAAATTTTGAAATCAGAAATAATTCGCCGTCCACTGTTGCCATAAAATCATCCAAACTCTCATGGTAGCGAATGTCCACCTTGTCCCAGTAATCAAGCCCCGCACGCTTAAGATGTTTGTCGGTAATTTCAAAACCAAAAGGTTTAATGAGATCAAGCACAGAATTTGTCCCCGCCGCCGTTCGCGCAATATTTCCAGTATTAAAATGAATTCTTGGTTCAAAAAGTACAATGTGATTTGTCATTCTTTTATTTTATCACGAAAACCTGCACTTGCCGAAAACAAAAATGCTTCTGATAGACAAAAGCATTTTTTTTTCCTCAGTCTTTTGAGATTTTTGTAAAATTGTATAGAAATTGCAAACAATGAAAGATATAACACAAGATGAAGCAATAGATACCCTTCATTTTTAATAAGGACACTTGTACTGCTCTTAAATAAATCTAACTCTTCTTTGGGAATAATGACTTGGAAGCTCTCTAAGGCTGAAGGCAGCTGCCCAATGTCAAAAATTCCCATGATGTTCTTGTGAGCAAAACTTAAAAAGGTTAGATTACTTAAAGTTTCAATGCTGTCTGGTAGTTCAATGATCGTTCCCGATAAGACAAACTGTCCAATTCCAACAATTCCTGAATAGATCACAGAGGAGCTTGAACTTTCGCCGCAGATTGATGAAATGAATAAGCCTAAGAAATGGACAGAAATGAACATTAAAAGGATTGTGACGAGTATTTGCCTAATATCAGCTTTGGGAATGTCAACATTGAAAAAGCGACTGGATAAGACAAGGCTTCCAAAAAAGAAAAAAGTTTCAATCATTGCGTAAATGGCATTAAATAAAAGCAAAAAGAAAACATAATGCAGCCTGCTGAGGCCTGACTCGAAGTCACGTTCTAAAATTCTTCTTTCTTTACTGATTGTCAAACAGGAATTGATCAGAATAAGCAGACTCGTTGAAAATAACATCATGAAAAGTGACAATTTTGAATTGTCAAAATCTACGAAAAGAACATCATTTTCAATAAAAACAACAGCTGTTACGAAAATAATGATCCCAAGGGCGTTTTAATGAGATTCCCGTAGCTATTTTTAAACTGGCACCAGTTAATGATAAATGATGCTCGCATCTGCTCCTCCTCCTAATCTTCAGAGAAATCATTCAAATTTTTATATACTTCCGCAAAGCTCAACGACAAATAATTTTCAACATATATTCTGTCATTAAACTCTTTTATTAATTTTCTGATATTTCCTGTAAAACGAGGAATCCCTTTTCCTAAGAAAATCAACTGATCAAACTCCACTAAGTTTTCAGTTTTATGCGTGATGACAATGATTGCTTTATCCTTGTCATGTGCCAATTTTTTAAGAATACGCAGAAGACAAAAATCGCTGTAAGCATCAAGTCCTGAGGATGGCTCATCAAAAATCAGGAAATCTGAATCTGACAAAAGTTCGATTCCAATACTCACTCTTCTTTTTTCTCCGCCACTTAGCTTTGAGATTTTCTTTTTTCTTAATTCTAACAATCCTAGGCTTTCAAGAATCTCATTCACCTTCTCCTGCTCTTGCCTTGAATCATTTTTTCCGAGCGTGTGAAAAGATGAATAAATTGAAAACATGTCATTAACTGAAAAATTCTCTCTTAGCAAATTCTGCTGCGGCACATAGGTCCAGCCGATCAGCTCAGGTTTTTCTTTCTTGCCCTCTCTTTCACAAATAAATTGAGGGTTTTTCACTTTCTCCTTTCCCAATAGAATCTTTGTCAGAGTCGTTTTTCCGCTGCCGGAAGGTCCCAAAATTCCCAGTAATTCTCCAGTCTGAATTGTGAGGTCCAAATTCTTAAACACCACTTTATCAGGATATTCAAAGCTGATATTTTTATAAGTGACAGTTGTCATATATTATTTCTTCCTCTTTGCTTATATCAGATTATTCTCGTTACTTAATACATGGCAATAAACAAAAAATGACCTGAGGACTTATAAAACCTGAATACAAAAAAAGAACCTCGAGGATTTGTATATTAGTTGTGAATTTTTTCTATCACTAGTATATCAAAACGAGATTAAGTTTTCAATTTTTTTAACCTAAAAACAAAATAAATATCTTTTTCAACTCGAAAGTTCAAAAACCTGTAAGACAAATTTTGAGCGAACAAAGGGGTTAGCATTCAGGCTGATAAACACCATCGGAAAACTTCCTGACCTCGCCTTTGGCAGGAAAATCCGGATATTGGAACTCCCAGAGCGTTCCGCAGGATTTACAGCGGTACCATTTTTCAGCATACCACTCCATTGGGCCGGATAATTCGCTATAGCCTACATAAGACGGTGTTTCAACTGGAATGTCCTCGAAAATGCCTTTGGCGGTCTGTCCTTCAAAGAATGCTTTCAAATCTAGAAAAAGCTGGTAGGAATTAATCTCAACTCCCTCGCGTTCGCTACAATCACAAATCATTTAGGCTGTCCTTTCATTTTTTTCAGAAAAGATTCCAGCATTTTGCTGAGTATTTCCTCGCTTCCGTGCCCTCCTAGTGAATAAGCCAAATCAACGAGTTCCCTTGCCAATTCATCATAATTTGTGTTTTTGAGCACTAATGACTGATTTTTACAGTACTGCTCTATCAAATTTTTAGCCAAGGCAACTTCTTCTCTTTTAGTCTTTTCTTTATCCAAAATAATACACGGTGTCCTTTAATCAAAGTCAATCATGGCTTCCTCTGCTGCTCTAAACCATGCCCAAAAATCTGCATAAGTTCCGCGTTGTTCCCAGCCGGGCGTGGCAAAGTCGTGGATAATCCGAACTTCTGCGCCTTTTCCCAGCTCAAAGCAGGCAATATCATCATTGTCTTGGCGTCTAGCAAAGGGGATGAGTACTCTTTCAGGGTATCTTTCTTTTAGTCCCTGAAAGCGTGAAAGAATTTGCTCATTATCCATAATGTGCCAAGGCGTGAGATTGACCAAGCTGAGTTTCATAGCTTTTAAATAACTGTCAGGAAAATGAAAATCCAGCGGTAAACCCGACTGTTTAATTTTGATTTTATCCCAGAGTGACTTGTCAAACTCCATTTCTGTACCAAGATCTGTTATTTGTCTAAAAACTTGCTCTGAAACTGGAAATTCTTCCTGCTCAATGGCACTGCACATTAATTCAAAGGCAATCCCCACTTCATTGTGTTCTAGATACTCTCGTAATGAAGAGATATCTTTTTCAGGAAGTGCTAGAGTTTTAGCGATTTTGAGTATTGTCTGCATTCTTTTCACTTTCTGCCCAATCTTTGAAAACTGTCAAAATAGCGTATAGTTTATCAGGATCACCATGACCTTCAAATTTCCCATTTCTAATTCGACAGAAAAGCCAATCATCATCGCGGTATTCTTCCGAAACTTCTGTAAAGTTCCTGTTTTCGAGGTAAGTGTCCAATAAATTGATTTT
>JAITVN010000003.1 GCA_031285775.1 Streptococcaceae bacterium
TTCAGACGGCGGCGAGGGCGCGATTGATTTAGCTGAGAAGATTCTGCCTTTGTTGAAAGCGCCTTTTGATTTTCATCCCTTATATGATTTAAATCTCTCGATTTCTGAGAAACTAAACATAGTTGTCCAAAATATCTATCATGGCAAGAAAGTCAATTTCACTGAAGATGCGCAGAAGCAGCTGAAGATGATCGAGAAGAACGGCTGGTCGGATTTACCCGTCTGCATTGCCAAAACTCAATATTCATTCAGTGATAATCCCAAATTATTGGGCGCGCCGTCTGATTTTGAAGTGACCGTTCGCGAATTGGCGCCGCGTCTTGGGGCTGGATTTATCGTAGCCTATCTGGGTGACATTATTGCGATGCCTGGCTTGCCGAAACATCCTGCCGCGCTTGAGTTGCACATGGATGATGAGGGAAATGTTTCAGGTTTAAGCTGAGCGAGGTAACTGAGTTCAGCGCGCCTGAAGCTAGTAAGCAGACTCTTAGCGCTTTAGCGCTTAGAGGTCGCTTTCCCTTCTTCAGGGGGTAAGCAGACCGTTTCGGCTTTAGCCGATTATGGATTGCTTTCCCTCCTCTGGGGGGAAATTAGATGATTCAAGAACCTGCCCAAGGGCAGAACCTTGAATCCCTAAGCAGACTCTTAGCGCTTTAGCGCTTAGAGGTCGCTTTCCCCTTTAGGGGTAAATTTCTACACAGGGCTAAAGCCCTAGCAATTTCTAGAAGCTGAAGCTTCTGAAATTGTCTGCGTCCTGCGGACGCTGCTGTCCAATCTCGCTATGGCGCGAAACGCGCCAAGTCGAATGGCACGCCTCAAAGCGGGCGCTTCACATCTTAAACTGTGCCAATCGCACAGTTTTTTGGTAAAATTGACAAGATGACACGTTACGCAATTGTGGATTTGGAAGCAACGGACGCTTCAAATGCAACAGATAAAATCAAAAAGATCATTCAAATTGGCATTGTAGTGCTGAAAAACGGCCAGCTCGTCGATTCTTTTGCGTCTAATGTCAACCCGCATGAAGCCCTGTCTGAGAATATTATCAAACTGACGGGTCTGAAAGACCGTGATCTGCAGCAGGCACCTGACTTAGTGACAATTATGCCGCAGATACTGGAAATTCTTGACGGCGCAGTTTTTGTAGCACACAACGTCAAATTTGATTGGGGCTTGCTCAGCTATCATTTTGAGAAACTTGGCGTGACTTTGGATATGCCTCGCATGGATACGGTGGAGCTGGCTCGCGTTTTCTTTCCGACCTTTGAAAAATACGGCTTGGCTTCGCTTTCAAACAGTCTGCATCTGACGAATTCACACCCGCATTCTGCTTTGGCTGATGCTGAGGAGACCGCTCAGCTGCTGAATAAAATCCAACAACGGGTGCTCAAGCTTCCGATTGCCACATTACATGAGATTTTACGTCACGCTGACAATTTTATCTATGAGACGCGTTATCTGTTAGATGAGCTGATATGGGACTGTGACAATCGTTTTGAGCGCTATGATATCAATGGTCCGATTGCCACACTTAAAGTGGCAGAAAAGGCACATGAGGTCCGAATCTCGCCTGATTTTTCAACGAATCTTAAGCATCTTGGCCTGAAGAGAAGACGAAAAGATCAAACCTTATTGGCAAAGATCGTCCGTGAGGATTTGGAAAACGGAAAGCCAGCTTTCATCGAAGCTCAGGCGGGAACAGGAAAAACACTGGCCTATTTACTGCCTGCACTTGCAACTGGGAAAAAAGTGGTCGTTTCCACGTCAACAAAGCTTCTGCAGGATCAGATCATGGATGAAACCGTTCCTGCGCTATCAAAAAAGTTTGGTATTTCCGCCGCGAAATTAAGCAGTTCGCGTAATTATATTTCACTGGAAAAACTGAAAAAGTATCTCGAGTCCACGAACGACGGCAAGAATACGGAAATTTTCAAAATGAAAGTTTTGGTCTGGCTGACAGAGACAGAGACGGGCGAGCTTTCAGAGATTTCACGCAATGTGACGAAGCAGGAAATGTTTGATGCACTGACAAATGATGGCACAGTGTCCAATCATTCCACCTTCTCATCACTGGACTTCTGGCTTAAGGCGCAAAAACGAGCGGCTCAGGCCAATTTGATTGTGACGAATCATGCCTACCTGATTGAGCAATTCAAGTCGGAATCGACGCATCTTCTCAAAGCAATTGTGATCGTTGATGAGGCGCAGCGGCTTTTTACGGTGCTTGAAAATTCGCAACAGCAGAGCCTGAACACGATTGACGAGATTCTGAAGGTGGATGTTTCCCATTCGTCAGAGCGGAAATCACAAGTTCACGAATTGCTTCAGCTGTTGGATAGCCCTGATTTGAAGCTGCCTCGCATTCGGAAAATTGCTATGAATTTGGGAATGGCACATCTGAATCTTTTTTTGAGCGATGAAGACAAGATTTATAACTCTGAAGGAAATAAATTGACGTCCAGTCCTAAGGATTTTTACAATTTTCATGATTATACAGACAATCTTGCGAAAGTGATCTTTATCAGTGCAAGCATCGCATTCAGCGAGAAACACCCGCTTCTTCCTGAGCTGCTGGGATTTTCTGATTATCATTTTTATAAAATTTCGCCCAAACAAAAGAAAAACCAACTTCTGTTGGCCGTAACAGACGGTTTGTCGGTTAATAACGTGAATGTGAATGATTACGCGCAGTACCTTGCCGATCAATTAAGTGATTTATGCCAGCTGAAACTACCTATTGTAACGCTGTTTAGCTCTCGAGAAATGCTGGAGAAAACGGCGGAGCTGCTGGAAATGACGGAAGTGTCATTTTCTGCCCAGACAAAGGATCAGCACGAGCTGCAGAAAAAACAGTTTGATGAGGGCAAATTTCAGCTGCTGCTGGCAACTGGCGCATTCTGGGAAGGTGTGGACTTTGACAAGCAGAAACGGATTATTCTCGTAATTGCGCGTCTGCCATTTTCCACACCAGATGATTTCCTAACTAAAAAGTTTGCTGCTAAATTTGAAAATCCTTTTTATGATTTCAATCTTCCGATGACAGCAATGAAGCTGCGGCAAGCGATCGGCCGTGTCAATCGTAAGAGAAGCCAAAAATCTGTGGTTGTGGTTTTAGATCATCGACTGGCAAGTGCGAAATATGCAAAGCGTCTTCAGAAGAACTTGACCGAAATCGTCCCCATCGAAAATACTTTATCTACAGAGCTGTCAACGAAAATTGAAGGCTTTCTGAAAAAGCCTGCGAAATAAAGCGGCACATAATTTTGTGATTTTTTGATGAAGATAGGACTGCTTCTCTCAGTTTTCACAGACAATACACAAAAAATAGTTGACTTTCTGTTATAATTCAGATAATGGAACTTCCGAAAGATTTTAAAGAAAAATATCAGTTTATTTTAAAAGATGAATTTCAAGCGTTTATTTCAAGCTTTGATGAACCAGCAGTGTCGGGTTTTCGCTTGAATCCTTTTAAGATAGGCTCAACACAAGCTGAGAAAATTCTAGAAAGCAAATTCGGCTATTACGGAAAAATTTCCGGTCATTCGGCTGCCTTTCTGACTGGTTTGGCTTATTCACAGGAGCCTGCGGCGCAGATGGTGGGGGAAATGGCGCATCCTGAAGCTGGGATGCGGGTGCTGGACCTATGTGCCGCGCCCGGAGGAAAGTCCACGCATTTGCTGTCTTTTCTGGGAGAAAGCGGTCTATTGGTCTCAAATGAGATTTCCAGTAAACGTGCGAAAGTCCTGGTAGAAAACATGGAGCGCTGGGGCAGCCGCAACACCGTGATATTAAATGAATCGCCCCAAAAACTAGCAAAAACCTTCCCCGAGTATTTTGACCTTATCGTTGTAGATGCCCCCTGCTCAGGCGAAGGCATGTTCCGTAAAGATCCAGATGCTGTACAGTATTGGTCACAGGATTATGTACGGGAATGTGCCGAACGCCAGCGAGAAATATTGACGGAAGCTGTAAAGATGCTGGCGCCTGGCGGAAAACTGGTCTACAGTACCTGCACTTGGTCGCCTGAAGAGGACGAGGCGCAAGTTGAGTGGCTTCTGAGAGAATACCCTGATTTTGAACGCCAGCAGGAGCAGAAGTTCTGGCCGCACAAATTCCGCGGCGAGGGACAGTTTGTGTCTGTGTTGAAAGACTCTCGAGCGCGCGTGATTCCAGTCAAACAGGGGAAATCTGCAAAAGCGTCTAAAAATAGCTTGACAATTGAGCAGCGTAAGCTCTGGCAACAGTTTGCTGAGGAGAGTTTAAGTGTTCAGCTGGATGGGAATTTGCAGTTGTTTGCTGATAATCTGTACATTTTGCCCAAAGATTTACCAGATTTGTCCAAGCTGAAAATTGCACGTAATGGTTTGCATCTGGGTGTGTTTAAGAAGAATCGTTTTGAGCCGAGTTATGCGCTGGGAATGGCTTTGTCAGCTTCAGAGACGGTCAATCATGTCGAGCTGGATGAGCTGCAGTTTCGCGCTTATCTTGCTGGAAACACCGTTAAAGTTGAAGAGAGGCTGAAAAACGGCTGGTATCAGCTTCTGGTGCAGGGAAATGGTTTAGGATTTGCCAAGTTGGTCGACAGTACTGTGAAAAACTATTACCCGAAAGGATTGAGACGTTATGACTAAAAATGATGAATTGCTGAATCTGGCGCGTTACTGCTTTCCGACGGCACGTTCTGTGGCCGAAGCACTTTTTGAACAAGTTTTGGAGTTTTCTACTGTTTACTCTGCGGAGACTCAAGGAAAGCTGACATCGATGATGCTCGGCTTGGATTATGAAATATTTTGGAATAAAAAAACCGCAAAAATGGCGGGTGTTGGTCTTGTAGGAAGTTATCCGGAAGCACGCGGACAGGGACATATTCGCCATTTGATGACACAGTTTCTTGAGGCAGAATACGAAAAAGGGACTGAATTGTCTTATTTGTCGCCTTTTTCCTATCAATTTTATAAGAAATTCGGCTATGAGTATGCTTTTGACCACAAAACTTATGAGCTTGCAATGACCGACTGGCCGCTGGGAGAGTTTGGATCTGTTGAGCGTCTAGATTTTGAGACAATTTTGCCCGAAATGAAGAGAATCTTTGAGCAGCAGGCTGCCTTTGGTGACGTGAAGCGAACGGATGATCAGTGGGTTTATCATTTCCAGACTCGCTACCAGCCGAAGTTTGCCCTGACGGACGGCGGCTATTTGATTTATGATTATAATAATCCAGCATTCACGGTTTTAGAGCTTGTGACACTGACAGAAGAAGCTAAGAAGCGCCTTTACAGTTTTATCTCGGCGCACAGCAGCGGCTTTGAGCAAGCAGTTTGGCGCGCCCCCATAAATACTCGTCTTGAGGAAGACATGCTTGAGCCCAGACGGGCAAAAATCCTGATACAACCAGATATGCAGGCAAGGATTGTCAATTTGGAAAAGTTCTTTGAGCTTAATGGTCAGCCGGATTTCGCAGTGGAGATTTCTGACCCGATTTTACCCCAAAATAACGGGATATACGGCTTAGGTAACAGCCAGCCTGAAAAGTTAAGCATTGGCCAATTCACAGCCAGAATTCTACGACAGAATGGGGCAATTTTAAGAGAGGATTTTTGATGCCTAAGAAATTAAAACTCGTTATGATCACCGGCATGTCAGGTGCCGGAAAAACCGTGGCCATCCAGTCTTTTGAGGACATGGGCTATTTCACGGTCGACAATATGCCGCCCAATCTGATCGGAAAATTTGTAGAGTTGTTGACTGATGGCTCAACGACCATTGATAAGCTCGCACTGGTTGTGGACATGCGCAGCCGCGCTTTCTTCGACCATGTTCAGTCTATTGTGACAGAATTGTCCGACAATAATCGTGTCAGTTTTAGGCTGCTTTTTCTAGATGCCAATGATGAGGAGCTGGTGTCGCGTTACAAGGAAACCAGGCGCAGTCATCCGCTGGCGGCAGACGGTCGCACCTTGGACGGCATTATGCGCGAAAGAAGCATTTTGGCACCATTCCAGTCGCTGGCTGACGGTGTGATCGATACCACAAATCTTACGCCGCGCCAGCTTCGTGGAGAGATTCTGCAGGAATTTTCGAATCATGAATCTTCGATTTTTCGTTTGGAAATCATGTCCTTCGGCTTTAAATATGGGATTCCACTGGATGCAGATCTGGTTTTCGATGTTCGTTTTCTGCCGAATCCCCATTATGTGCCGGAATTGCGTAATTTAACGGGCCAGGATAAGCCAGTTTATGATTATGTGATGAATAATGAAGCAGCGGAGTCCTTCAATACGCATCTGATGGGACTTTTACTGCCGATTCTGCCAGCCTATGAAAAAGAAGGTAAGTCAGTGTTGACAATTGCCTTCGGCTGTACAGGCGGTCAGCATCGTTCGGTTGCATTTGCGGAACGATTGTCCAAGGCCTTGGCGGCAGATTGGCATGTCAATACTTCCCATCGTGACAAAGACAAGCGAAAAGAGACAGTCAATCGTTCCTGATCAAATAATACTTTTCAGTTTTTGAAATTAACTGAGTTCAGCAGGCTTGAAGCTAGTAAGCAGACCGTTTCGGCTTCAGCCGATTACGGGTCGCTTTCACCTTTCAGGTGGAAAATAGATAATTTGTGAACCTGACCTTTGGTCAGAACCACAAATTCCTAAGCAGACTCTTGGCGCTTTAGCGCTTAGAGGTCGCTTTCCCCCTAGGGGGTAATTTTCTACGCTTCAGGGCGAGCCTGCTTCACATCTTAATGGAGGTAGCACATGCGTAAGGCAAAAATAGTTGTAATCGGAGGAGGAACTGGAATTCCAGTCATTCTTGATTCACTTAGAAAAGAAGAGGTTGATCTGACCGCAATTGTGACAGTCGCAGATGACGGCGGTTCCAGCGGTAAACTACGCTCAGCTGTTGATATTGCGCCTCCTGGCGATCTCAGAAATGTGCTGATCGCCATGTCTGATATGCCCAAGTTTTACGAGAAAATGTTTCAATATCGCTTTTCGGATACGGATGAAGCTTTGGCAGGGCATCCGCTGGGGAATTTGATCATTGCCGGCGTGTCAGAAATGACAGGATCGACTTATCGCGCCATTCAAATGCTGACGCAGTTTTTCCATGTGGCGGGTAAGATTTATCCGGCCAGCGAAAAAGCCTTGACGCTTCATGCGGTCTTTCAAGACGGTCATGAAGTTGTGGGCGAGTCGCATATTGCCGGCTATAGCGGTCTGATTGATTACGTTTATGTGGACGAAACCTCGACGGGAAAAACGCCGGAAGCGTCACGAAAAGTGGTGCAGTCAATTCTAGAGGCGGATACGATCGTGCTTGGCCCTGGTTCACTTTTCACGAGCATTCTGCCTAATCTGGTGATTCCTGAAATCGGCGAGGCGCTGCGAAAAACTCAGGCGCAGGTTATCTATGTCTGCAACATTATGACGCAGCGTGGTGAGACAGAACATTTTACCGATGCGGATCATGTCCGTGTCTTACATCGGCACTTGGGCATGAATTTTATTGATACCGTTCTGGTCAATTCTGAGCCAGTGCCGAAAGAATACATGAACAGCAATAAATTCGATGAATATTTGGTGCAGGTCAAGCATGATTTTCAAGGCCTTGAGCGTGAAGGCGTCAGAATTATTTCTAGTAATTTTCTGAAACTCCGAAACGGCGGCGCGTTTCACGATGGCGATGCGGTAACTGAGGAGATCATGAAAATCAATGAATACCGTAATGAAGCAGGACAGCATTCCAACACATGACATTTAGTGCAGATGTAAAAAAAGAGATCACCAGTATGCCTGCAGCCACAGGCACCTTGATGGCTTTAGTGCGCATGAATGGAAGTCTGGGCTTGGGCCAGCATCTGAGCTTGTCCATCACGACAGAAAAGTCTGCCATCGCCCAGTACATCTACAAAGCCTTTCTTGAGCTTTTTGAGGTAAAAGCAGAGCTTCAGGTGCACCAGAAGTCGAATCTTTCAAAAAATCGTGTTTATACTGTTTTTATCGAAGAGGATGTGGCTTCGCTTTTGGATGAACTTTCGCTGGCTGACAGTTTAATGTTGGACAGTGGTGTACCAGAAGTCATCCAAAGTGACCCTATTTTGCAGCTTGATTATCTGCGCGGTGTTTTTTTGTCGGCTGGGACCGTGACCAATTCTGACAAATCGAGCTATCAGCTCACTTTGCGCAGCGTTTACTGGGAACATGCTCAGGGATTGGCGGATTTACTTGCCGAATACGGTCTCTCCGCCAAGGTCTATGAGCAGCGCAGCCATTGGTTGACCTATCTAACGAAAGCTGGAGAAATTGCCGACTTTTTAACGCTGATCGGCGCCATGCATTCGCGCTTGGTATTTGAGGATAGCAAAATTGTCCATGAAATGCGCGGCCTCGCCAATCGCCAATCAAATTTTCAGACTGCCAATATCAACAAAACTGTCGGCGCTTCGCAGGAAGTCATCAAAGCGCTGCAGGCACTTGCTCAGGTCAATGAGCTGCCGCCGAACATGCTGAGTCTGGCGCAGCTCAGAATTGATCATCCTGAGGCAAGTCTTGATGAGCTGGGGAAACTGCATGACCCGCCATTGAGCAAATCGGCGGTCAATCACCGCTTTAGAAAAATCTTGGAGCTTTCTAGAGAAATTGGAACACACACTAAATCCTAACACGCAAATCGTCAAAGAAAAACTGCGCATTGCGACACTGCTGGCTGTAAATGCCGGTTTTATCGACGCTTATACTTTTTTTCATTATGAGAATCGCTTCGCGGGCGCCCAAACAGGTAATCTAATTCAGGCAGGTATTGCCTTAGCTCAGGGAAAATGGACGCATTTCATTGGTTTCTTGATCCCCATCCTATTTTTCATGGCCGGCGTCATGCTGCGCACCTTCGTTTCACACATTCGACGAAAATATCATCGCGGCGATACCACTTATTTGCTCTGGATGCAGCTGTTTATGATTTTGGTATTTGTGACAATATACGTGATTTTTCAGCATCTCTCTGCTACGCTTTGTATCAGTATTATGAGCTTTATAATGGCCATCCAGATGAACAATTTCTCTGTGACCCGCGGGCTTTCTTACGGCTCCATTTTTTCAACGGCGAACATGCGGAGCTTTGCCGAAAACATGGCGCAATATTTTCTAACAGGAAAAAAGGAGAAAATCGAAAATGCCTGGGTTTACTTTGCGCTCATCGGCAGCTTTTTCATCGGTGCGGCTTTATCGACAATTCTCCAGCATTTTATTGCTATTTGGACGCTATATTTATCAGCGTTATTCCTGCTGATTGTTCTTTACATCTTCTCTCGAGAATTAAAAAATATGGAAAAAGAGGTTGAACTTTTAAAGGCGCATTGACCCATTGATTCAGCGACACAAGCAAATAATTGATTCAGCGATACAAGCAAAAATTTGCAATTCTAAAAATAAAGTGTATAATATAAACGTTGTCTTTGTGTTCGCACGAAGTACAACCACATGAAGCAGGTATTAAGCGGAAATCCCGCCTGCCGCAGTGAGTCTGACTATACACACGAAAGGAGAAAACACAATGGCAGATACTTATGCAATTATTAAAACTGGCGGAAAGCAAATCAAGGTCGCAGTCGGCGAGCCTGTATTTGTTGAGAAGCTTGATGCAGAAGCTGGAGACACTGTAACATTCGAGGAAGTGATCCTCGTCGGCGGTGCCAAAGCAGTGATCGGCGCACCTTTTGTTAAAGGCGCAACGGTTGTAGGTGAAGTTGAAAAGCAGGGCAAGCAGAAAAAAGTTGTCACTTATCAGTACAAACCTAAGAAGCACAGCCACCGCAAGCAAGGTCATCGTCAGCCTTATACAAAGGTCATGATCAAAGCGATCAATGCATAATCTTTTATCAGATGATTAAAGCAGTGATTAGAAAAAAAGGCGGCCGTTATGTCTCATATGAGATTAGCGGGCATGCAGGCGGCAATGGAGAAAATGAATTTGATATCGTGTGTGCGGACGTTAGTGTCCTCTCAATTACGACAGCTAACAACTTTCATAAACTCTGTAACGTCAGGCCAATCGCCAAGATGGAAGACGGCTATCTCTATGTAGAGCTGCCGATCACACTTCCGAGCAAACAAGAGGAAAGGACTCAATTCCTATTTCAGGCCTTCGTGAATGCGATGGAAGAAGTTGGAGACGAATATCCTCAATACATACATATATTAATGGAGGGCAATTAAATGCTGAAACTTAATTCGCAACTCTTCGCCCACAAAAAAGGTGGAGGTTCCACTTCCAACGGTCGTGATTCACAAGCAAAGCGTCTTGGCGCAAAAGCTTCTGACGGACAGGTTGTGACAGGCGGATCAATTCTCTTCCGTCAGCGCGGCACCCATATTCATCCAGGTGCAAACGTTGGCCGTGGCGGAGATGACACACTTTTCGCAAAAATCGAAGGTGCAGTTAAATTTGAAATGAAGCACGGGAAAAAACACGTCTCTGTTTATCCTGTCGCTGCAAAATAAGATGTGAAGGGCGCTCGCCCAGAAGCGTAGAAAAATAGGAAACCCTAGGTTCTTGCGAAGCAAGGTTCTAGGGTTTATCTTTTTTCCTAGCTTCTAGCGCCCTGAACTCAGTTAAAATAAGATGTGAAGCAGGCTCGTTCTGAAGCGTAGAAAATTAGGAATTTGTGGTTCTGACCGAAGGTCAGGTTCACAAATTATCTATTTTCCTAGCTTCAAGCCTGCTGAACTCAGTTGAAATAAGATGTGAAGCAGGCTCGTTCTGAAGCGTAGAGATTTACCCCCCTAGGGGGGGAAAGCGACCTCTAAGCGCTAAAGCGCCAAGAGTCTGCTTAGGAAATTGAGGCTCTGACCGAAGGTCAGGTTCTCAAATCATCTAATCTCCACCTGAAAGGTGAAAGCGACCCGTAATCGTCTGAAGCCGAAACGGTCTGCTTACTAGCTTCAAGCCTGCTGAACTCAATTAAAAGAGACTCTCAGTTTTCTGAGTTTCTTTTTTTTTGTAAAATATAAAACCATTTAGACAAAAACGTATACATGTCTTATCAAGAGAAATTTTTTGGTAACACTTGAGAATGATTGACGTATTAATAAGTAAGAGGGTGGAAATCCTCTGTGTTGATTTATTGCTCAGTGAAACGGCCTCCCACACATATACTAGTTGGTAGAAGGAGGACCGACACTATGGCGACATGCCAAATTCTCAGGAAAGGTGATTGTGGATTGATACTACTTTTTGCCATCATTGAAGGTATCCGCGCTACTGT
>JAITVN010000031.1 GCA_031285775.1 Streptococcaceae bacterium
TGATAGATGAAAAATAAGATGGGAAGGTAAAGTAAAAGTCGACAAGTTTGTAAAACCTGTCGACTTTTACTTTTGGATTAATGATGTTTGAGCAAATCAGAACTTTTTCAGCAGCCTCACTGGAGGACAAGTTTTATCTGAGCGAATCCACCTTGTACAGTTGCATGAAAGAAGTCAAAAAAATAATTTTGGACTATAACTTGCAGCTTGTCTATAAAACAAATTACGGATACAAGATAGAAGGCGACGAGCTAGACAAGCGGGTTTGCCTTGCCAAGATAGAACCAGATACAAAATACGCAGACCAGTACTCGTCACGTCCAGATGACCTTTTTGAAATCTATAAAACTGTTGCGGATTCTTTTTTGGAAGCGCATTATCAAGTAACTGAAAGTATGCTGCAAAATATCACTGGGCATGTCCACCAGAATCTGATGAGAATTACAAGACATCACTTTGTTTCTTCCTCAATAAGCGGCAATGAGGACCTTTCCCAGACGAGGGCGTATTCAATCGCAGAAACAATTCTTAAAAAGCTTTTAAATAATCAACTGCCGAGTTCAAAACACTTCCAAAATGAGGTCAATCTGCTGGCGCTCATTATCCTTGGAAAGCTGGAATATTCTGATAACAATGAGATTCAGGAAGAAATCAACGACTTCATTGACTGGGCATTTTCCAAAATCGACAAGAAATTTGCTGCGAATTTCGGCACACTTGCTGTTTTGAAAATGAAAATCGCTTTTCATCTGGTACCGCTTTTTTACCGCATCAAATCAAGGACTCAGCTCAAAAACAGTATGACGGAGGAAATTACACAGAGTTTTCCGCAGGCTGCAAACATCGCCCTTTATTTCACCGACCTTATCATAGAAAAATATGGTTTGAAAATTTCGATTGATGAAATCACTTACATTATTCTGCACTTTAATTATGGCTTGAGCCTGCTCAGCCAAAAGAAACTGAAGAAAAGGATGCTCATCATCACTGAGCTGAGGCAATCTGAGACTTCGCTTCTCAAGTTCAAAATCGCACAATGGTTTCCGAATATCATTACGCGAATCGACTTCATCCCCCCAAGCGCCGCGAATTCGGTTGAGCTTGAGGACTACGATGCCATTTTTTCTACTGAAGGAAATTTGGACAAATATCATGGTGGTGTCAGCCGATTGAATTTTTTCCCTAAAGAAAGTGATTTCGAACGTATAAATTTGGCATTGAACGGCTTTAGCAACATTACTTCGATTTTATCCAAATTCTCTGAGAACTGTTTCTATTTTGGCGAAGCTTCTTCCCGTGATGAAGTTTTGAAAATTGTGACAGCTATGGCAGCAAAACAAGATGGCAAAGAGCTTTCCAGCTTTTTGAATTCAATCGAAGAGCGAGAAAAAATTGCCAGCTCCTACTTTGGAAATGAAATTGCCATGCCGCATCCGCTGATTCCATTTACGGACAAAACCATCGCATCTGTCGCAATTCTGAAAAAGCCCATTCAGTGGGACGGATTCCACAAAGTCAGGCTGGTTATTCTCGTTTCCGTTGCTAAAAACAACCCTGTTGAGTTTCAATTCTGGCACTATATGTCAGCTTTTGTCCAGAATGAGAAGAATTTGGAGGGACTCTGGAATAATCCCACTTTTGAAAATCTAATTTCTTGCCTTGGCCAGGCTCTGGCGGAAGAGTTTTGAAGGACAGAATCTACTCAAAAAATGCAGTGATAATCTAAAATCACAGCATTTTATTTAAGATTTATTTACGGTTAAACAAGCTCAAATCATTTACCACTTTCCTGACAGAATCAAAAATTTCTTCAAAAGAAAAACTTCGCGCGTAACTGTTTTGATGCTGGAATTTTGACCAGTACTCTTTTTGTTTATCTGACTTTGAAAGAAAATCAATAATTGGAATATAGTTTGTAACTTCAATAGCAGCAGCTCTCTGGTGATTTGTCATAGAAATTGCGTTGGCCACATCTGAAAGTGAAAACTCCGGGAAATTTCTTTGAATGATATGAATATCGTAAAGATCTTTGGCTCTAGAATTACTGTCATCAACCTTGCCATAAACCAAGGTTGTATAAATCTTGTCTGCTAAGATCTGCTCAATCGGGTATGTCCGAAATTCAACCGTGCCTTCTTCAAATAAAAGTGATACAGGCTGCAGCTTTGCTGGCAAAATGTCTTCTCCAGTTGTCATGTCAACATTGATTGGCACGCGCATTTTTCCGCTGAGATAATTCAAGCGCAAATTAAAACCACTATAGAGGAAGTTAACGCGCGTTTCTGCAGCGCCCAGCCATTCAAAGCGGACAATTCCGTCGTCATCTGGACTTGTAATTAACTGCTTGAACTTATCCACCGCCTCATCATCAAGCTTCATATTGGCAATGGTGCCGTCCAAATCAGCAGTTGCGCGGTTTTCTAGCTGTAATAGCGTGGTTAGCAGATAACCGCCTTTGAGAATGAATTTTTCTCTCAAATTTTTGGATTCAGAGAGTTTTTTCATAAGTTGTTCGATGGCGTAAAGACCATAAACCTGTTGGGGATCTAACTCAGCCTCTAATGCTTTTCTTCTAACCAAGTTTTTTAATTTTTGTTCACTAAGTATAAACCAGTACCTCTTTCTTAATTTTTTCTTCTACGTTAAATTGTTTACTATATCGGATGAGGCGCTCAACATTGACAGTTCCCACTGCCAAATAACCTTCAA
Organism: Streptococcaceae bacterium; assembly: GCA_031285775.1. Classification (GTDB taxonomy): domain Bacteria; phylum Bacillota; class Bacilli; order Lactobacillales; family Streptococcaceae; genus Lactovum. The sequence goes on from JAITVN010000031.1 coordinate 2,710, forward strand.
CAACTTCTTTAAAAATGAGGGGGAGTGTATATTTTGAAAGTGCCAGGTCGATGATTGTCTTTTCCTGATTGTATGCTCGCACAAGATTCCCTTCCCAGGTAGTAACCTCGGTAATTCCTGTCTCGTACTGCTCTTTTCTTACAAAGTAAGGGGAGACTGACATCTTTACATCCTTATAAAAGTGATAACCTTGTGGAAAAGAGAAAATCGTTTCAGACGGGGAAAATGTTGTGAAGCCATAAAGACGTGCTGCACTTTCATGGCTCAAAATTCCTTTCGGATAAATACTTTGCTTGAGAACCATTTCATCAGGCAAATCATCTGGCATCACATAAACACCAGAGTGAACCCTCTCCAAATCCCCGCGGAGATACATTTTCCGCACCGCTTCTTTACTCAAACCGAGTTCTGGCGCATGTGACAAGCGCAGAACACCGCCGTT
>JAITVN010000069.1 GCA_031285775.1 Streptococcaceae bacterium
TCATCAAAAAAACCTCCTGTATAGTGTTGTCATACCATAGAGGTATGCACAATCATTATACAGGAGGGACGTGAATTTATCTTCGCGTTCAGTTCGCTTATTTTCCGCGTTGACTGTGCTTATTCTCCGCACTGGTGCGCTTATTTCATCGCAATATTCACCATTTTTTGTTATAATTCTCTGCAATTGGAAGACAAATGGCTTAATACTGCTATTTGACATCGGTAAGACAGCACTATGAATTTGAAAAGTACCACAAAAAATACCAAAGTTAAAGGAATTTCTAAACGACAAAAATGCCAGCGAATAAATCATTCAGCTGGCATTCTTTGTTGAAAGACTAAAGAAATCTTGAGACTAATTGTTAACTTCAAGAATCTCAGCAATTTCATCTTCCATGGCAATTTCGGTTTTAGAACAATTGCAGAATTTCATGATTTCCTTGCAACGATTCATGGTGTCTAGTGACTTTTCATTTCTAGTCTCAAGATAGTTAAGTTTTGCCTTATTGTAGATGAGTGTAAGTTTTTCAAACATGTAATATTCATGAATATTGATATTGTCAAGATAAATTATGCATTGATGTGCTTCCTTAAAATTGCCTATTTCAAGGGAACGGTCAATTAGGTTTAGAAATGTTCTAATTATCGTAAGCTTTGTAAAATGTAACTGAGAAACCGTTTTTGTCAGTTCGATAAATTTTTGAGTTAAGTCATCCAAGGTGTTGGAGTCGAATAAAGAAAGACATTGGCCATATAGTCGAATATCTTCGATGCACCATACTTTAAGCCCCATAAAGTAATTTTTAATAAAGGTAACATCGTCTTTTTCGGGTTCGTAATCGTGGTCAATCAAGCAAAGAGTTCCTTCTATACGAATTTTATCAAATCTGAACTTTTTCTTATTAGGGTTCAGCTTTATTTCTCTTTCTGTAGATTTTAGAAGCTTACGAAGTTTAGGAATACTTGAATCCATGTAGGCACGAGTAACATCTATGTCAAAGAGCAAGACATCTTTTTGTTCAAGTCGCTCATTACACGCATATTGAAATTCATAAGAATTTACATTGATATTTTGAAGGGCATTGAATAAGGCAGGTGCCGAGAGCTTGGTTTCACCTCTTTCAAAGCTCGAAATCACAGAAGTTGATGTTCCTTCACTGGCGGCGTCGGAAAGAGTAAAGTGTCTATTTGAACGAAATTTTTTAAAAACTCTTCCCATAACATGATTGATTTCCGAGATTCTTTTCTCGTTATTTCTCATAAATTCCTCTTTTTTCCCGTATTTCGGAAATAATTAGAAAAAATCCGAAATACCTTAAAACGTAGTACATCAAGGCATTGAATTTGCTTTAGTTTTATTATACCATATTATTAGGCAAGCAAAGAAGGGAGATAGAAAGAGAAATGAGAAAATTTAAGCTTTTTCAATTGGTAAAGGTTTTGACTGTACTTTTACTGTTGTATCGGATCATTGATTTTTAGCCCTTTCTATATAGAAAGGCGGTGTTTGGGGGATGAATTTCCCCCAAACAAATTCTACAAGTTGCATAATTTGCGATATCAGAGGTACTAGACTAAACATGAGTGAAAATGTTAACCCAATAAAGTATAAGAAAAATAAATCTTAAGATTCACTCAACAAGTGTCGCGGAACTTGTTTCATTCAAAAAAGAAAGAGGAAATCAAAATGACATAACAATTTGCAGTGTTGGATAAATTTCCAACTTTAACAGAGGAAGAGATTTTAGAAATTGATGGTGGCACCAATTGGTTCTAAGTGGGTCTTGGCGCTTTAGGAATAGCTGCAGCAATCGCATCAGGCTTTGTTCCTGGAGTAAACACAGCCACTGTTCCTTTTGCTCTAGCTTACTTTGGTAATTCAGCAAATGGATTGTACAATATTTATCAAGGTTTGAGATAATCAATATCTATGAGCCTGAAGTTGAATAACCTCAGGCTTATAGATTTTACAAGGAGGAGGGATGTATGAAAAGCTTGAAAGTGAATATGGTAAGTTTAAACTCTCTCGGTGCTATTTTTCTGTTAGGGATTTTAGCGATAAAGAATTTTCTAAATTTCTCACTTCTACTAGAAATACTATTGGTTATTTTTTTGATTTTCAAAGTTTGGAGAGGTATTATTATAGAGCTTAAACTCGGAAAAAAGTTGTTGCAGCACAATTATTTACAATGGCGGAATTTCTTATGTCAATATTTGTTTTCACTGCTTCTTATTATCCTTTGCCAGATAATGTTGGCATAATAGTTTTTATCCCAGTATTATTATTGCTCGTTATCTCTCTGATTGTTATGGGCATTAACTATTCAAAAACAAAATTTTAAAATGCAAAAATACCCTTGTGGCTTTTGTTCGAAGTTGAAAATAATTAAAGTAAAAATAAATCTTTCGCATCAATTGATTAGTATTATAAAATTGGAGAAGTTGAAGATGAAAAATAATAAGAAAATACCAAGAAAATACCAAGAAAAGAACAAAAAGATTTCAATGCTATTTTTGTGATTAATGCAACAATGGTTTTTCGATTCATAACAGTTTTAGAAATACTAACGACGTTTTATTTTATTTACCGTTATGTAACCTACCATGAGGGTAATGTGGAAACTCTTATATGTTTAGGGCTGGGGATATCCCTCAATCTTATGCTATTTACAAAGGATAAATATACATCTAAGTGAAGTGAAGCTTGCTGGTGGGAGAAATTACGAATGAGAATGATCTTGTGGAACGCTAAAATAATTATTAGCCTAGGTTTCTTATTCTACTTAGGAGCCTTAATGTTGTCCGATGCTGGAGTTATCTGTCTTCCTTTCGAAACATCGCTCCCCATTATTACGGCCGTTTATCATGGGATATATGAATCGTTGACATTTTGTAAAGGTAAGGGGAGTAATAAGCAAAAATGACAGTTAGAAAGAAGAGGATATAGCGATGGACGAGAACCAAATTCTAGAAAAGTTTTCTGCAGTTAGTGAAGAAGAATTGCAAAAGATTGATGGGGGTGTGATAGCCCCTGTTCCAAGGATTATTACTTGGCTTATATCATTGTTTTAAATTAATCTAACTAACGTAAAATCATAGGGGGACTTTGTTAAAAAGCCCCTCTTCATAGAGGAGGGAACGATGAAGTTTAGAAAAAAGTATTATACGCCTCAAGTAGATGCTCGAGACTGTGGTGTGGCTGCACTCTCTATGATTCTAAAGTATCATGGAACCAGCAAGTCTCTCGCGAGTTTGCGTTTGCTCGCTGGCACGACAATGGAAGGAACTTCTGCTCTAGGGGTTGTTAAAGCAGCCACAGAACTCGGCTTTGAAGCAAAACCTATAAAGGCAGATATGAGCCTTTTCGAGATGGACGGAGTTCCTTATCCTTTTATTGTCAATGTGATTAAAGAGCAGAAATATCCGCATTACTATGTTGTTCTCGGAACCAAAGGTGATACGATTTCAATCGCGGATCCTGATATTTCAGTCAAACTGACAAAAATATCTAAATTTCGGTTCAAGTCTGAATGGACAGGGCTGGCAATTCTTCTCGCTCCAAAGCCAGAATACAAACCAGAAAAAGAAAAGTCAATCTCTTTAATGAATTTCGTCCCAGTTTTATTCCGTCAGAAACGTTTAATTGTGAATATTCTGGTGGCTTCTTTTCTGGTCACGCTGATCAATATTCTGGGCTCATTCTATCTTCAAAGTATGATTGACACTTATATTCCAGAAGGATTGATGAATACTCTGGCACTCGTTTCAGTGGCTCTGATTGTTACTTACATGATCCAGCAGGTTCTTGCGTTTGCACAGAATTTTTTGCTTAATGTACTGGGACAGCGTCTGGGAATCGAAGTGATTCTGTCTTATATTCGTCATATTTTTGAACTGCCGATGTCTTTTTTTGCGACACGACGTACAGGTGAAATTACCAGTCGCTTCAGTGATGCGAACTCAATTCTAAACGCCTTGGCTTCCACAGTAATGTCTCTTTTTCTAGATGTGACCGTGTTAGTTCTTACCGGAGCTGTGCTGGTGGTGCAGAATGTCCGGCTGTTTCTTCTTATCTTGGTTTCAATCCCATTTTACCTCGTCATTATCCTTATTTTTGTAAAAATCTTTGAAAAGCAGAACTATGATACCATGCAGTCGGCTTCAATTGTGAATTCTTCAATTATTGAGGACATCAACGGAATCGAAACGATTAAGGCGCTGGCGAGTGAAGAGACGCAATACGAGAAGATTGACCGAGAGTTTGTGGATTATCTGAAAAAGTCTTTCCAGCTTCAGAAAAATCAGGCGATCCAGACTTCACTGAAAACTGGTGTTCAGCTCATATTGAATGTAGGAGTGCTCTGGGTCGGCGCACAGCTGGTGATGAAGCAAAGTATCAGTTTGGGGCAGCTCATTACTTTCAATGCCTTGCTGACTTATTTCACAAATCCTTTAACTAATATTATCAACTTACAAACTACGCTCCAACAGGCGCGTGTGGCGAATAATCGTCTGAATGAGGTTTATTTAGTTGAAAGTGAATTCTCAGAACACAACTCCGAGCAGATTTTGCCTCATCTTGTAGTGAAGTTTGAAAATGTTGACTATCGTTACGGCTTCGGACGAAGTACGCTCACGGATATCAATTTAGAGATTCGGGAGAATGAGAAGCTGACAATTGTCGGGATGTCAGGTTCTGGGAAGACGACACTTGTCAAATTATTAGTAAATTTTTTTGAAGCGACCTCTGGAAAAGTGACAATTGGAGGAAGAGATGTTCAAAGCATAGAAAAACATCAGCTGAGAAGCCTGATTAATTATCTGCCCCAGCAGCCTTATGTTTTTACAGGTTCAGTACTGGATAACCTTCTTCTTGGCGCACGTGAGAATCTTTCACAGGAAGACATCATGAATGCCTGTGATTTGGCAGAGATTCTCGCGGACATTGAACACATGGAGCTGGGGTTTCAGACACAACTTTCTGCAGATGCGACTTCTATTTCAGGCGGACAGAAGCAGAGGATTGCCTTAGCACGAGCCTTATTGACGCCTGCGAAAATCTTAATTTTAGACGAAGCAACAAGTAATTTGGATGTCCTGACCGAAAAGAAAATTTTGAATTCGCTTTACCATCTGGATAAAACGATTATTTTCATTGCGCACCGACTTTCAGTTGCAGAGCGAGCGGACAGGATTGTCGTGATTGATCAGGGAAAAATTATTGAGAAAGGCAGCCACAGTGAACTTCTAACGGCTGGCGGTTTCTACGCAGGTTTATACAATGTTTGATTCCAAACGTTTAGAAAGTGCAGAGTTTTACCATCGGCGAACCGCCAACTTTGCCACACTGATTATCTTTCCGATACTGGGAATTTTTATCTTCCTTTTGCTTTTTTCTCTTTTCGCTAAGAAAGAGTTGACCGTGAAATCCTCTGCAGCAATTGAACCTACAAAGATTATTCAGCGGATTCAGTCGACAAGTAACGGAAAAATTCTTGAAAATAATCTCAAAGAAGGCCTGACTGTCAAGAAGAATCGGCTCTTGTTGCGCTATGACATTTCCTCTGATGCCACACAGCAGGCGGATTATCAGACCCAGCTGGATAATGCAAATGAGCAGAAGATTCAGTTGACACTCCTGCAGAGCAGTTTAAATTCTGGTAGTAATCAATTTCCTGCAGTTGATAATTTTGGTTATTACCAGACATTTGAAGACTATCTATCTCAAGCCTCTATTGCCACAGCCAGTATTAATAAATCCAATCAAGCTGTCTCTGACCAGAATACCAGCAATCTGAACACAAAAGCAGGTATTCAAAGTCAGACTGAACAGATGAATGAACAGATTTCCAATTTAGCTGCGCTGAAAGACGCAGTATCCGCTGGAAATGCGCCCGATGCTTCAAATCCTTATTATTCGCAGTACACAGACTATCAAAGTCAGCTCGCAAACAATGACAGCCAGATTCAGACACTTCAAGCGCAGTTCACTGCTACAATTCAGGAGAATATTGATCAGGTTCAAGCTCAGATAGACACGATGAACACACAGATTTCACAATCTAAAGACAGTGTGTCTACAAATAATCTCAAAAATCAGCTGACAACACTACAGAAGCAGCTTCAGAACTACAAAGAAGTTAAAAATGCCTCCTCAAGCGCGGTGATTTCGAGCGCCAATCCTTATAAAGCTACATTTGATGTCACTCAAAGCCAAATTTCTTCAATAAAAAGTCAGTCCAGCTCACTCCAGTCACAACTCATTTCCAGCCTTCAAAGTCAGATAGACACACTGCAGAATCAGTTTGACAGCTTGAACACCCAGTCTGCAGGCCTGACGTCCAACAACAGCTTTGATGGCAGTCTAGACGGACAGCTCAGCGCATTGAAGGCGCAGGCATTACTTAAAGTCAGTCAGGAGATGATAGCCCTTGATGCATCTATTACAGATTTGCAGACCAAACTCAAACTCTTGTCACAAACCAGTCAGGACGGTACACTAAAGACAACCAGTAACGGAGTTCTGCACCTTCTTCCAAATGTACTAGGTGTAAAAAATATCTCAGTCGGAACAGAAATTGCGGAGGTCTATCCAGCTTTCAGCGAGGACAGTGAGGTTAAAATCGCCACATCTATTCCAGCTAGTCAAATTTCGGCCATCACAGTGGGTAAGAAAATGCGCTTTCAAGTACAGCAGAACCTGCCTAAACCAGTGATTTTGTCAGGAAAAGTGACTAAGATTGACAGTGCTGCGACGAAAGACAAGTCTGGCAATTACTATGGTCTGGAAGCTACGATTACTCTGAAAAAGTCGGATTTGAAGAAAGTTCGATATGGTCTGCAGGGCAAGATGACGATTGTGACTGGGAAGAAAAGTTATTTTGATTATTATAAGGATAAGGTGATGGGAAATGAATGAGTATATAGATATAGGAAAAAGACTTAGGGAAAATCGTGACAAACTAGGTATGACTCAGGGATATCTAGCTGCGATTTTACATGTGGATGTTCACACGATTGCAAATTGGGAACATGGAAGATCTGTTCCAAGTGCCTTTGACTTGATTGAGATGCGTACTGCCTTCCACGAGAGCATAGAAGAAATCCTAAGACTTGAAAAAGAGGAACCCTAAAGAGTTTTAGGGCTAGAGCTATTGAAAAAAATGGATGCGAGAGGTACAATTATTATGTAAGATCTTAAAGGTTTCCAATTTGATTATTAAGTAGTTAAATTAGAAATTATAATTGCAAAATCTATAGATAACTTGACAATCTTGGCAAAGATTGTCGGAATCGGAGAAAATCTCCTAGAAAGCGTGCTTTTTATGAACACTCAAGTAAAAGATCAATTTGCAATGTTTGCAGAATATCCAACTTTGACCGATGAAGAACTTCAAGAAGTGAGTGGTGGTAACTGGAAACAAGCAGGTACACTGACAGGCAGTATGTTAGCAGGTGTAGGAGCAGGAGCAGCAGCAGGTTCTGCGATTTTCCCAGGTATTGGTACGGGCGCGGGAGCAATATTCGGAGGAATGTTTGGAACAATTGGCTGGGCTGTAGCATATTTAATGTAGGGGGAAAAAATGGAAACAAAGACTGAGATATTTTCTTTTGAAGATTTTAAGATATTGAAAGTAGATGAACTAGAAAAAGTAAGTGGTTCAGGTTACCGAGAGGTAGGGATTTTTACAGGATTTCTTGGCGGTTTTGGAACGGGGGCTGCTGTTGGTGCTTCGGCTGGGCCTGTGGGAGCTGCTATTGCTGGAGTTCTTGGAGGGTTAGTCGGAGGATTCGGAGCTGCTTTTAACTGAAAATATTGAAAATTGGAGATTAAGTTTGAGTTTATGACTAAAGGAAATTTTGTAGATATCATGATATTTTCAATTTTTACAGCATTTTGGACTTTAGTGTTGCATGAATCAGATATTCCAGTACAAAGAATAGCAATCTTAGGGATTTTCTGGTTAGCAATTGATGTGGTCTTAGTTAGAATTTTGAAATATGTGATGGCAGAAAGAAAGAAGAGTAAAGCGACAAAAGGTGATGCAGTAAAGTTAGTTGCTTACACAGGGGGGGATTTTTTCTAATAACATTTCTCTTTCCCCACCCTCAAGCTCAAATTTTACTAAATTTAATACTATTTGCTGGTTTGCTGATGCTAACCTCTACATTAGCTCGAACAGGGGTAAAATTTGACACTCATCACTTACATCTATAATATTCCTAGAAAATCTTACACTCAGGTTGAGTATCATCTCAGCCTGAGATTTTAGAAATTGAGAATAGTTTTTGGATAAATAATTTTGATGCAAATTTGGGACAAAGTTTTATTAATACTAAAACATTATAGAAGGAAGATCTGGTGCAAGTATGAGTTTTGACGATATCAGGCAGTTGGTAAGATTAGCCCTTATCATTGTTGTAGCAACACTTATGGGAGCAGAGATTGCTTCATTTTTTCCGCGGATAAAAATCAGGGTGGGTGCAATTATAGGAGGATTAGCTGGGTTGATTGCCAGCTTATTGTTTTCTATCAGTGATTTATAGTTAAAATTAAGGAGGAGCGCGAAGTGACAAAGGGAAATTTGATTGACAATGTGTTGTCGACTGGATTTGTATCAGTTTGGGCGCTGATACTTCGTGGTTCAAATATTCAAATACAAAAAATTGTAATTTCATGTTTTTTGTTTCTCGTTTTTGACATCATTATCGCCTTGATTGCAAAAAGGATGATGCAAGGAAAGAAAAAATACAAAGCTACATGGCATGATGCAAGGCGAATTTTGTTTTCGATCAGTTTTTTATTGATGTTGATGATTTCAAGCTTTGTTCATACGCGAACAGGGGTTTTCATTGTCATCATTCTTTATACTGAATCATTGCTCATAGCCTCGACGCTGGCGAGAGCTGGTCTAAAAATTGATGTTTCCCACTCATTGTTGACTGGTAAATTCTTTAAGAATTAGTCCAATTTGTTGGTTAAAAGGCTTGAGAGAAGAACCCTCAAGAGTTTTGGGGGAAAGCAGTCGAAAAAGAAACTTAATAGAGATATAATAATCGCATAAGTTCTTAAAGTCTTCTAATTTGATTATTATGTAGTTAGGTTAAAAATCATGCTTTCAGAATCTATTGATAACCTTATAATCATGCGCAGGATTGTCACAGTCGGAGAAGAACTCCTAGATTGACAGTACTGCAACGAAAGACGAGTCTGGCAATTACTACGGTTTGGAAGCTGCGATTACTCTGAAAAACTTATCTAGCCCGTATCGAATGAGAATGAATTTTTGATTGGACTCTGTAAAAGAGAACTAAACGAATATGTTACCAGTGGACCTATCACTGACTTGAAAAAATATTAACACTTGTGAAGGTAAACGTAACATGAACAAAATCAAGATTTTGCCCGTCAATAATTTGGAAAATTTTATACTTTCACGTCATGTTTTACAAGGGTATTTGCTGCTTTTAATTGTTTACTTAGCTGCTTGGTTAATTTTCCATTTCAAATTTTAAATGATTGATTGGTATAGGTGCAGATTTGATGCGGATTATTCTATATGGGTGGATAAGAAAATTCTGCCGCAAGGTGTTATCAGAATCGTAGGAAAAGAGAACAAAATTTTAGATTTTGGGTTATTTTTCCTATTCATATTAGGAATCATCATTTCAATCGTCGCATTTTTCATATCGTGGAAGAATTATTTAGGGAGGATGTTTATGCCGTTAATTGCGGCGCTAGGGTACCAGCTTCCCGTTTTACCTAACACTACAACTAACAATGGAAATATTATCGCAAGATTGATATGTGCTCTAATCTTAATAATATTTGGGTTAACTGGGACTATTGTGGCTACAACAATTCTTTATAGATGTAGTTTGTCTGTCAAGTTGCACGAAAAAAATTTGTTATAGAGTATAAGAGAAATAGAACCAGTGAATGACAAGAAAAGAGCCACAACTCACTTGATTTCTTAAAGTGAGTTGTGGCGCAGTAAAAACGGTAAATCTTTAGATGGTGTCTCAACTCTGAGTTTTAATTTTTTTTGAGGTAGTTGTCAATGAACGTTGTAGCTTCTCGCATGTGTTCAACGGAACGGTCTTGGTTCCGTTGTTTGTTCCGCATTCCACAGAATGAATATTGGGTTCAATAGCACCATCAGTGCGGAGTTGGGTAACGGGCAATGCGGAAAAATGTACCACCTAACACGCAGGAAAAGACCAGATGGACTTCTGTATAATTATTGTACATGTCGAAACTGACTTGCCAATATTGTACAGGGGCTTTTTGATGATTCATTAAACTACATCTTTCATTAATTTTTCAAGCGGCGTTTCACTTTCCCTCGCCAACTCAAAATTCCCCTGCATTCTGGGAAGCTGTTCTTCGCGGTAGAACCTCTCCTTTACCGGATTCCCCTGCGCATCCAATTGCCAGTATAAAGCGGAACCATCTCCGTCGATTATCGGCTGCCTTGTTGTCAGATAAGTCACCTTGTTTATCTGCTCTTCAAAACTGTCATCCGAGAGAAAGTGCTCAATCGTCCGAAGATTGGACAATGTCTCCTTCACTCTTTCACTGTATTCATCTGTGCTGTATACTGCCCTTTCAAGCTCAATCTCTTGTGAAGTACCAAAGAGCTGATTCGGCGTGGCGCTGAAAATTCGCGCCATCTTATCCAAATTTGCCAGCGTAGGAAAACTGCGCTGTTTTTCAATGTTTGAAATAGAGTTTTTAGTGACACCAATAGCTTTGGCCAAATCTTCCTGTTTCATCCCTTTTTCCTTGCGTAAACGGGTCAAATTTCCTGCCAAATTCTGAATAAAGAAATAATTCTCTGTCATGGCTTCTCCTTTTAGGTTGTTTTAATTCATTATACATGAAAATAGTGTATTAATCAACAAATAACTTGACAACAGATAAAATCTATGGTAGAGTGGGATTGTAAATAGAATAAACCATTATAAAAGTGATTAATTAAATAAAATAATTGATTTCAACAAGAATCAGACCGAGAAAGAGCCAATGATTGCACTCGGAATAGAAAAACACCGTCCAGAAGATTTCACATGCAATTTTTAAGCAGAGGGAGATAATGCCCGCTGCTTGAGGCAGACAAGGAGAACTGTGCGGCGACGCCAGCCAACAGCCGCCTGTGCGCCTTGCGCCCAAGCAAGCGCGGGGAGCGAGCTTGCTCGCTTCCTGCGGCCTTTATACCCCGAGTGTTAATGAAGGGGGTAGTTATGGACACACAGGCAAGTCAGCCGTCACAGCACCCTCAAATAGTCGTAGAAAGACCCAAAAATAAACTTCAGGAGGGGAAAAATGGATATAAAAAAATTCGCCAGTCGAATGGTCTCAGTCAACAGAGAATCGCTCAGCAGCTGGGAATAAGCAAAAGCTATGTCACACAAATTGAGAATGGGAAAAGGCCTCTCACGCCAGCAATCAAAGAAAAAATCAAAGCTCAGTTTCTGACTGCACCTGAAAAGTCACTGCGTTTGAAAGGAAGCATCGACTGGGTATCTTTGCATTTCAGAACTCTTGATGTCTCGCAAGTCACTCAGGAAATTCTGCAGCTGAATCTGAATGAATTCAGTCTGAAAGAATATGGCCGTTATCATTATTCGCATTACTATACCTATGGTTCTATCAATGTTTATGCGGATGCCAAAGATGAAAGACAAGGCGTCACCATTGAGTGCTCTGGAAATGCTTGTCATGAGCTTGAAGCACTATTTGAGGAACAGAAGCGTGACTGGTACAGCTTCTTCAATGATTGCCTGCTTTATGAAAATCAGTTATGTCAAGAGCATCCCAGTCCTCAAGAAAGTTTCTTTAATGTGACACGCCTAGATATAGCGCTTGACGAACCCTACTGTGTTTCTGGGAATTACTCACTGTACGCACTCTACGAGCGTTTCAATCAAGGACTGGTCTCTTCGCGCAAAAGAGAATATAGAGCCTATATTGGCGGTACAATGGCTCAAAACGAGCAAGAATCGCAGGGGTTGACATTATACATCGGAAGTCGGAAAAGTCCGCTCTTTTTCCGCTTTTATGAAAAGGATGCGGAACAGGCAAAAATGCACCGAACAACAGTTGAAGAGATTCACAATCTTTACGGTTATAAAAATCGGTATGAGATTGTACTGCGGAAGTCACGTGCGAATCGGTTCATCCGCGATCATGTTGCCGAAAGCTTTGACATTGTAGAACGAGGAATTGCTATTATTAACAGTCAAATGATTGTCTTCTCGGACCTTCAAGGTCATCTGGATGAAGACTGGAACAGTTTGATGTCAGTGAAATCTGACTACAACTTCAAAATGACACCCAGAAAGCCTAACCTGAACCAGACGTGGATCTGGGCAGAGCGGAATGTCTTTCCCACGCTTAGTTTCCTGAAGCAGATGGATGAAGATCGCTTTAATGAATACATGAGTGAGGCCGTTGTTCCCTAAAGATATCGGCCTTATTTAGAGAAAAAAAGACGAATGGAAAACATCAGGAAACCAGAAAATAAATGAGGTGTTATTCGATGAGAGAAACAGAGAGCGAAAAAACTAGAAAACTCTACGGAACAAAACAGGAAATTTGTGAAATCTTCGGCGTTAAACTAAAGACCCTAGGAACAGATTTAACAGAAATGCGGAGAATGCCAGAGTTTTCAGGAGCCATTTTACGCGTCGGACATAAACGCATTTTTATCTCAATAAATGGTTATGAAAAGTACCTCAAATGGCGTGCCGCAAAGCACCAAAGCCTGTAGCAGTATGTTAAAATGGGACTGTTAGAAGTTCCTTTTACCGATTTTGGACAACAAGAAA
>JAITVN010000096.1 GCA_031285775.1 Streptococcaceae bacterium
CTGCTCGGCATTGTCTTCATTTTCATTTTCCAAAGCCTATCAAACGGCTATCTGCTGCAGATATTGCGGCATGTCGGAGGCAATGACAGTGATTTAGGCACGACACTCTTTTTAACTGCAATGTCAGAGCTGCCAGTGATGATGGCCTTCAGCCTTATCGCTTCTAAAGTTAGAATTGAGACGCTGCTCAAGTTTTCAGCCCTCATGTTTATGATACGCTCCATTCTCATGCTCTTTGCCGGCAGTGTTCTGATGGTAAATCTTGTCCAGCTCTTGCAGGCTCTGTCTTTTGCACTGCTCATTCCTGCGGCAGTCTACTATGTCAATCATCGAATGGAAGAAGATGACCAGGTCAAAGGTCAAGCTTTTGTCATGAGTGCCTGCACCGTTGGAAGTGTCCTAGCATTTTTGAGCGGCGGCTGGCTCATTGAGCAATTCAGTGTGCCGATAATGCTGCTTGTAGGCGCTATTGCAGGGGCTGCGGGATTCCTCTGTTTCATGTATTCTGTACGGAAAAAAAGCTGAAGTTTGGAAGTCATTTACTAGAAGGCAAAATTCGAAAGTGGATTTTGTCTTTTTGGGAAAGTATACTTTCAATTACATTCAAATCTTCATAAATTGAAAATATATTTTCAATTCTAAGGCTGACAAAAAGTGTTTCCGAAAAAGCTAGTAAAATGTTATAATTGAAAGAATTTAGATAAGCTTTTTAGCGCAAAGCTGTAGTGCAGCGAGGCAAGAATAAAATAGAAAGAAAAATAGATGGCACAGTTCTACTTCCGCTACGGAACCATGAATTCCGGCAAATCAATTGATATCCTAAAAGTTACCCATAACTACGAAGAAGAGGGAAAACCAGTGCTTCTCATGACTTCAGGTCTTGACACGCGAAAGGGTGTGGGTGTCGTGGCTTCGCGTATCGGAATTTCACATGAAGCAGTGGCGATTACCGAGAAAATGGACGTTTTTGATTATGTGTCCAATATGGTAGTAAAGCCCAGATGTATACTGATTGATGAAGCGCAGTTTCTAAACAAGCAGAACATCTATGACTTTGCGCGAGTGGTTGATGAGCTGAACATTCCAGTCATGGCTTACGGTTTGAAAAATGACTTCCGCAATGAACTTTTTGAGGGCTCGAAGTATTTGCTGCTCTTGGCGGATAAGATTGAAGAAGTCAAGACCATTTGCTGGTACTGCGAGAAAAAAGCTACGATGGTGCTGCGTCTCCTGGATGGAAAGCCGATTTTTGAAGGCGAACAAGTGCAGATTGGCGGGAATGAGTCTTATATCCCAGTTTGCAGAAAGCATTATATGAATCCATGACAAATAAAAAATACGAATTTACGGCTGAAATCAAAGCCTCTGACATTGGCAAAGGTGGTGCTTATGTGATTTTCCCCTATGATGTGCGGGAAGAATTCGGCAAGGGACGTGTCAAAGTGCACGCTACATTTGACGGTGAAGCCTATGATGGCTCGATTGTCAATATGGGCCTGAAAAATCCAGACGGCACTGTTTGCTATATTTTGGGCATGCTGAAGCGCATTCGCGAGAAACTCGGAAAAAGCATCGGTGACAGTGTCAAAGTCATAATAGAAGTAGAAGTATAAAGAAAGTAAAATATGTTTGATCAATTAGAAAGCATTCTCGGCCGATACGAAGAGCTCGGCGAGCTGCTCAGCGACCCTGAAGTTGTTGCGGATACCAAGCGTTTTATGCAGCTTTCCCGTGAAGAAGCCAATTTGCGCGACACAGTGGCGGCCTATAAAAGTTACAAGGAAAACGAGCAGAAAATTGCTGAAGCTCAGGAAATGCTCGGCGACCCAGAACTAGGCGAATTAGCCAAGGAAGAATTAACAGAAGCCAAAGAAGAAAAAACTCGACTAGAAGAAGAAATCAAAATCCTACTCTTGCCGAAAGACCCGAATGACGATAAAAATATCTTTCTAGAAATCCGCGGTGCGGCAGGCGGCGATGAAGCAGCGCTTTTTGCTGGGGATTTGCTCAACATGTATCAGCATTACGCCGATTCTCAGGGCTGGAAATTCGAAATCATGTCGGCCTCCATGTCCGGCATTGGCGGCTATAAAGAGGTAGTGGCTCAAGTTTCTGGCGCAAATGTCTATTCCAAGCTGAAGTTTGAATCTGGCGCTCACCGTGTCCAGCGTGTGCCGGTAACGGAGTCTCAAGGCCGCGTGCATACCTCAACGGCCACCGTTTTAGTCATGCCTGAAATCGAAGAATTTGACTATCAGATTGACCCGAAAGATTTGCGGGTGGACATTTATCATGCCAGCGGTGCAGGTGGACAGAATGTCAATAAAGTCGCTACAGCCGTGCGTATGGTGCATATTCCCACAGGTCTTAAGGTCGAAATGCAGGAGGAACGCACACAGCAGAAGAACCGCGACAAGGCCATCAAGGTAATTACGGCGCGTGTGTTTGACTACTATCAGCAGATTGAGCGCGACAAGCAGGATGCGGCGCGCAAGTCGACAATCGGGACGGGTGATCGTTCTGAGCGAATTCGGACTTATAATTTCCCGCAGAATCGTGTGACCGACCATCGCATCGGTTTGACCATCCAAAAGCTGGACAGAATCATCGCGGGTGATTTGGGAGAAATAATTGATGCATTGATTTTGGCGGATCAGACCGAAAAATTGGCCAATCTGTAGGAGAATTACTGACCGTTTCGGCGTAAACTGATGACAGAACCATCCCAAAAGAAACAGGGCACTTGCGCCTGTTTTTTTACGTACAATTTAGACGTGTTGTCTTTATTTTTCGATATCAGAAAGAACGATACCTAAAAATGCTTCCATTTTCAAGACTTTATTTCTAAAATTATCTAATTAATGTGATATAATTAAAAAAACAACTATGCACAATGTGTTCAAAAAGTAATAATTCTTACTGTGATGAGACGAAGTCTTTTAGAACAGAGTGTCTTACAGAGATTGTACGCAACGTCCAAAAAATATAAGAGAGGTAGAAACTGAAACATGAAAATCAGTATCATCGGAGGAAGCCACGCTGGAATTGCCTGTGCGCTGCGAGCCAGGGAAGAATTTCCAGAGGCAAGTATTGTCATTTATGAGAAGCAGAAAATCATCGGTTTTATTGCACAAAGCATTCCTTTTTATCTTTCAGGAAACAGTGATTTTTTGAAATTGTCAAGTTACGTGACGGTTTCAGATCTTGTAAAGCAGAACATCACGGTCAAGACGCAGGTTTCTGTGAATGATATTGATCTTGACGGGAAGACAATTGAGTACACTGACCTTTTGGATAATATAGGCTATGAAGACAGCTATGACAAGCTGATTTTAGCAGTCGGGTCCTATCCTAGTCTGCCGATATTGGAAGACGGCTTTCAAGAAGAGCTTTACATCGTTAAAAAGGCTGAGGATGCGGACAAGCTCAAAAAATTGATGCAGCGTTGTAGAAGTATCATTGTCATTGGCGGCGGCGGCATCGGTGTAGAAATCGCGAAAATTTTGGCCGATGCAAAAATAGAAACCACACTGGTTCACTCGGCGGATTATATCCTGAATCGCTATCTGGATAAGGAAGCAGCGCAAGAGACGGAAAAATTTCTGGAATCCAGAGGGATCAAGATTTACACAAATTCTGTCGTGAAAAACATCAAAGAAGAAACTGTTGATAAAGTTTCGGGAAAGAAAATCAGTCATGTTTTCCTGCACGATGATCGCGAGCTTATCACCGATGGCGTCATTTACACCACAGGCTTCAGGCCGAACTCATTTTTGGTGGCTGACCAGCTGGAGATTGGAGATAGAGGCGCCATTCTGGTTGATGAATACATGCATACGAGCCATCCGGATGTGTTCGCAGTCGGCGATTGTGCAACGACTGTCTTGACAAATATTAAAGCGCCTTCATATGTGCCGCATGCAAGTGATGCCATCCGCCAAGGAGAAATCGCGGCTGTCAATCTCGTTGAAAACAAAGTCAAACTCAACAAATCCCAAGGGACATTTAAGATGAACTTTGATAAAGATTTGACGGTTTGTATGACAGGTATGAGTATGGCCAGAGCCATTCTTGAAGGCTTTGATTGTGCTCAGATTTCGATTGAAAATGAATACATTGACAGCGATAAGTACTATAAGATCTGGATGGTTTATGAAAAGGTCTCTCACAGGATTTTAGGCTTGCAGTGTGTCGGAACAGCTTCTGGAATTGCGGCAACAAGTGATCTCATTTCTTTGGCGATTCAAGAAGGTTTGAGTGTGGAAGACATTGAATATACAGATTTTTACTTCAAGCATGGTTTTAAAAAGCCGAAGGGCTTTACGAAATTATTAGCGGATGAAATTCGTCATGACGAGAAATTGAAGAAAGATAATTAGAGGAAGAAGCTCGCTTTGGCAAAAAAAAATCGAATAAGTGACCTTGATTATTGCTATGCTGCTTGGCTGCTTCTGACAGAATTAGAAAAGCTTGCCTATGATAGAAACCAAGCCATCAGAGATTTTCAGGCCAGATCAGCAAAAAAACAGTCAATGATCAGCACTGGCTTAGCGCTTTTTCTCCCAGTCGTACTTTGGCTTTATTTGCTGCTGTTTTCAGGTCAAGCCGCTGGTTTTTTGGGAAGCGGCATCAGTTTTGAAACCAATGGGACACGTCTGATTGGACTGTTCACGATCACTATTTTCTTGTTTCTCATTGTCAATGTGGTCTCAAGGAATTTATGGACAAAGTCAGTTTTTCGGCCGCTTAAGAAGCTGACAGAAAGAAAAGACAAAATCAGGCTGCGCGCAGAAGTGGGCGTGATTAATGATAAAGTCAGACACCATGTCAACTCAAGAGCTTTTGAGGAATCAGGAATACCAGAGAATTTTCTTTCCGCAGAAATCGTTGCCCTGCTCATTCGCTACTTCGAAAGCAGACAGGCAAGTACAATGAAAGAAGCCGTTTATTCACTGAAATTGGACTTTCAAAACACCAGTAAGCACGCCAATCTCTTGATGAATGAAAGTCTACTGAAGAAAGAAAAAATCTACTTGTCAGACGAAGACGGGAACCTGGAAAAAAGAATCTTGGAGGGCGAAAAAGGGTGAGCAAAAAAGCGGATAAGCTAGAAGAGATTGCAGCATCAGGGGAAATTGTAAACTTTGTCCAAGATCAATTCTTTGAAAAAGGACACTGGCTGCTGAAAACTCGGCAGATTCTGATGAATCTCTTATTTTTGCTCGTTCTACTTGTTCCTATCCTGATACTCATCAACTCACTCACCAGCGGAAAACTGTGGAAAGAACTTCATTTCTGGTCTTATCAAGACGGTTTTGAATTGAGCAGTTACCTCCAATCCTCGATTTTGTACGGGGCGGTTGCGATATTGGTCGGAAGTCTGGCTTTTTTGTATCGAAATAATCATCGAGAACAAAAAGTTTACCCCAAGAAGCGGACGTATGACTCGAAAAAATTAGCCAGCCGAAAAAAGATCCTGAACAAGATGTACACTGAGCGTTTCGGCAATAAAAAGCTGAGAGAAACTGCCAAATATTATGTGGTCGAAGGTGAGCAGAACTTGCCGGATCATATGATTTCCAACTTATTCAAGGAAGGCGGTGTCGAAATCAAATGAAGTTCTCACTGTCAATTTTTACACAAATCTTGACCTTGTATCCCATCATCGGTGGAATTGCCTGGACGATCTGCGGAATATTCTATCGCACCCTTTATGTCGGAAAACGTCTGGAAAGAGACTTTCAGCGACTTTCAAGAAAAGAGGAGCCTTATATCACCATCATGATTCCCTGTCACAACGAAGAAGTCATGATTGAAGAGACCCTTACCTATCTCATGGAAAAAATTGACTACCATCATTATGAAGTGCTTGTTTGCGATGATGGATCAAGTGATACAACACCAGAAATTTTGACGCGCCTCAGCCTTAAATATAAACGGCTCAGAGTGCTGCGCGTGAATCAGAACAAGGGGAAGGCGCATGCTTTCAATATCGGCTTGTCATTTTGCCGCGGGGATTATATCTTGAGTAATGACGCAGATACAGTTCCATCACCAGATGCTTTGTGGAAATACATGAATTATTTTCTGAGTCCTGGAGGAGAAAACATTGCGGCTGTAACAGCTAATATGGATGTGCAAAATCGCTCGCTTCTGTTGGAAAAGTCTCAAACTGTAGAATTTTCTAGTATTGTTGGTATTATAAAGCGCTCCCAGATGGGCGTTTTGGGAAATATGTATGCCTATTCAGGTGCCAATACCATGTATCGCAAAGACGCTGTTTTTGATTGCGGCGGTTTTCGCCAAGATCGGGCGACGGAGGACATTTCAATTTGCTGGGATCAGCAGTTCAATGGCTGGCAAGCAGTTTTTGCTCCAGATATTATGTTTTATATGAACGTTCCCAATACTTTCAATATGCTTTATCAGCAAAGAAAGCGCTGGGCGAAAGGCGGAACTGAAGCCTGGTTTACTAATTTTATCCGCATCATGAAGCATCCTGTCAAAAACCTTCCGAAGGCTGTCATGCTGCTGGATCAGACAGGGAGCATCCTCTGGAGCTTTTATTATCTCATCTTTACAATTTGGCTCGTCTTTGAATTGTTTTTCTTTGTTTTTACCAATGACGCCGATCAACTTGTTCACACCATCGACATGGTTTTTGTTTTTTCGGCCTATATTACCTTGGTAGGTGCCTGGCAGCTGATCGCTTCGCTTGCCTTGGACAATCACGGCACAAAAATGAAATACCTTTTCTTTGCCCCTGGCTACATGGTCTGGTACTGGCAAATGAACGCCATCACAATTGCCACGACCTTTGTCCCAGCGCTCAAAGCAGTCATGGGGTTTTCAGGGAAAGGAACCTGGGTCAGCCCAACACGGACGAAAATGACGAAATAACAAGATGTGAGGTGCGCCCGTTTTGAAGCGTAGAAATTTAGGGAATCTAGGTTCTGCCATTAGGCAGGTTCTAGATTCATCTAATTTCATAGCTTCAGGCTCGCCGAACTCAGTTGAATAAGATGTGAGGCGCGCCCGATTTGAAGCGTAGAAATTTAGGGAATCTAGGTTCTGCCTTTAGGCAGGTTCTAGATTCATCTAATTTCATAGCTTCAGGCGCACCGAACTCAGTTGAATAAGATGTGAGGCGCGCCCGTTAAGGGGTTCCCGAGTTCAGTTGAACAAGATGTGAGGTGCGCCGGACCTAATTGTGTGATACTTGAAGGAAGGAGATTTCGCTTGTTTTTTTCAGTTAGCATGCCAAGAGAAACGAAGACTTCTTTGTTTGAGAGTCACATCACTCAGGGACTTTTTTTGACAGTTTGTCTCATCGGAATTGTTCTGGTTCTACTCATTTTTCTGCAGAACTATAAAAACTACAAAGAGCGACTAGAAAAAACATACAGCAATAAGGCAATTGAGTTGGCAGCAAAAAAAGCTGCCCGTCATGATTTACTGAGCAGCTTATTCATTTCACTGCTGATTGCGGCTCTCCTCATTTTTTTAATTGTGGTGATGGGAAGTCAACTCATATCTATAAAAAATTCACTTAGCGAAAGTTTCGCTTTTTTCGCGTTTAAGTTCAAGAGTTACTGAAAACGTGTCTCAAAAATGATAAAATAAGCACAGTTAAGAAATCTCTCGCAGTATTTCTTCTTGTCGCTGTAACTGTCAAATAATAATGAGCCACTTTTGTCATTGGTCAAGGTGTAGGCAGGGTAGGCAGGCGCGGCTCGGAATTGGCCGAGATTAAAATAACGCGTTAACAAGCGATTTAAATAGGTTTAGATATTATTTTAGATAGAACGTATAGAAAGTGAATTGAAAAGATGTGGATATTACATTGGATAGGCAGCCCGCAAGTCGAATTGGTCAATAATGGTTCGGATTCGCTGCAGATTGAAAAAATTTATCGCAAACGATACGGTTTGACCAAACTGGATTGGCTGAATTTTCTAAAAACAGATCTGACCCCTGAAAAAAAGGCTGAGCTGATAGAAATAAAAGACAGAGTGAAATTACAGGGAAGGCCTTATCATCCTGAATTAGACGAGGCCTATTGGAAATCACGAGGATATTAGGAGGGAAAAATGGACTGGTCTTCATTTGACAAAAAATACGCTTACTCTGGGAAATTAGGCGCTCATTATCGATCGGATGAGACGATTTTTCGCGTCTGGGCACCCGTTTGTGAAGAGACAGGCGTCGAAAAAGTTGAATTTGTCAGTTACGGGAAAGATAATTCACCAAGTGCAGCGCCGAAAGCGTTTTACCAGATGAAATTGGGCGTGAACAAATCCCCAAATCAGCATACTGTGAACACCATCGCTGTCTGGGAATTGACACTCGAAGGCAATCAGTTGGGTCTCGTATACACCTACCGCGTGACTTATTCGGACGGGTCTATGGTTGATACGCAAGATCCCTATTCGATCGCGACGATTGTCAATGGGCGACGCAGTGTTGTAGCGGAAATCCCCAAAGAAAATCTGGGGAAATGCAGCTGGCGTCTGCAATCCCCGACGGATGCTGTCATTGAAGAAATTCATGTTCGTGATTTCAGCATCTCTGATACCTCTGGTGTTTCCGAACAATGGCGCGGAAAGTATCTAGGATTGGTTGAAGAGGATACATCGAATCTATATCGCGATGTGTCAGGATTTGATTACCTCATATCAATTGGGATAAATGCGGTTCAGCTAATGCCTGTTTTTGATTTTTCTTCGGTTGACGAGCGCAGAAAAGACGGTTACAACTGGGGTTATGACCCGCAGAATTACAATGTACCAGAAGGTTCATATGCCACTAATCCTTTTGATCCGATGTGTCGTGTCAATGAATTAAAAACAGCCATTCGTAAATTTCATGCGTCTGATTTCAATGTGATAATGGACGTTGTGTATAATCACGTCTTTGACCGTGCGGACTCATGTTTCGAGAAACTTGTGCCGGGCTATTATTTTAGAAAATCTGATGCGACCGGCTGCGGTAATGACACGGCCAGTGAGCGCGAAATGTTTTCAAAATTCATCGTGGACTCTGCCACTTATTGGGCAGAAACTTACGGCTTTGACGGATTTCGCTTTGATCTGATGGGTTGCATAGATGTCACGACGATGAATGTAGTTCGTGAAGCTTTGGACAAGCTTGATTCGCGGCTCTTGATTTATGGGGAAGGTTGGGATATGCCGACAGATCTGCCTGAAAATCGGAGAGCCAATCAGAGAAATCTAGGAAAAATGCCTAGGATTGGTGCTTTTAACGACGCAATTCGTAACATCATCAGAGGTTCAGTGTTCGAGCAAATAGAATTCGGATTCGTTGACGGGTTGGCGAGGCGTGAAAGCTTACAAAAAGGAGAGAAGTCTCTGGAAAGTCGACTGGCCTCTGCGATGAAAGGCAGCCGATCCAGCTTCCGCAGTCTAATCACGCCTGAACAAATGATAAATTACGTTGAAGCGCATGATAACTTGAATCTTAATGATCAGTTATGGAAAAACCATCCTAAGGACAGTCCAGATCAACATTCAAGACGGATTGAACTGGCTTCTGGATTAAACCTTCTCGCACAAGGCGTTCCCTTCATGGAAATCGGACAAGAATTCGAGCGTACAAAACTTGTCAGCGACAATTGGACCGCTGCAGAAAACTCTTACAATGCTGGGGATTTTGTAAATGAGGTTGATTGGAATTTTACCACAACGCATAAAAACACATTGGATTTTGTGAAAAAGGTCATTGACATTCGGCTCACGCAGCCAGTTTTTAGACTGAATGATTATAAAGAAATCAATTCTGCTGTGAAAATTCAAAGCGCCGTTGCAAATTCAGGCCTCTTAATTTTGACGCTAGTCCCTGGGAATTCAGAAAAATTCAAACTCGTCGTAAATGCGTCTGGAAAGCCTATTAATATGCACTGCAGCGAGGCTGAAGTCTTATTGACAAATTCAAGGACTGACCATTCAGCTGGGGACATGGTCAGCGGGAATATAAAACTCTCTGACCTCTCACTCACGCTATTTTCCGTGAAAGGACGCATCTATGCAGTGGATTGAAGCAGTAAAACAGCTTTCGTCAAGTCTGGATGAGCCTTTTGAACTCGAATTTGTCTGGAGAAATCTCCATGAACTGAGCAAACTCGCTTGGCTGAACAGGATGCGTGAAAACATATCTGAGAAGGACTTTGCTCACTTGGCAGAAATCACTGAGCGTCTCAACAGGCATGAACCGCCTCAATACATTGTTGGCTGGGCTGAATTCTGCGGCTTGAGATTTACAGTGAATCCTCAGGTTCTGATCCCGCGTCCAGAAACCGAAGAGCTGGTGTTAAAGATTGCCAAGGAAAATATCGCTGGCAGCATGCGAGTGCTTGATATGGGGACTGGATCAGGCGCAATTGCCGTCTCTCTGGCAAAGCTTCATCCTGATTGGAAAATCACCGCTTCTGACATTTCGGATGCAGCTTTAGAAGTGGCCAAAAGCAATGCCCAGAAAAATGACGTAACTGTTCAATTTGTCCATTCCGATGTCATGAGTAATATTACTGGACAATTTGATTTAATCGTCTCAAATCCTCCCTACATTTCATTTGCTGATAAAGCCGAGGTTGACCTTTCAGTCTTGCAGAATGAACCTGAAAATGCTTTATTTGCCGAGAAAGATGGATTAGCTGTTTATGAACAAATTGCACAACAGGCAGCTTATTTTTTGACAAAAAATGGTAAAATGTATTTTGAAATAGGCTATAAACAAGGAGAAGTGGTTAAAACTCTGTTTGAAACAGCTTTCCCCCAGAAAAAAGTCACCGTGCTTCAAGATTTTTCTGGAAAAGATAGAATCGTGAGGGTAGAATGACCTGTATTTTTTGTGAGAAAACAGACAATCTGTTTGAAAATGACTTAGCCAAGGCTTTTTTTGATAAATTTCCAGCCTCAAAAGGTCATATTTTGATTGTCCCGCGACGCCATGTCCCTGATTATTTCGGATTGACAAACGAGGAACATGCGGCAGTGCAGGAATTATTGACAAAGTCCAAGTGTTATCTGGATGATCAATTTGCGCCAGATGGTTACAATATCGGGGCGAATGTTGGGCAAGCTGGCGGGCAAACTGTTTTTCACTGTCATATTCATTTGATTCCGCGTTATGCGGGAGACTGTCCAGAGCCTGCCGGCGGTGTGCGCGGTGCAATACCTGGAAAGCAGACTTATCAGCAAAGAGGATTGTAATATGACGATTAGAGCAGCAGTTGATGCATTAAAAAAAGGAGAGTTAGTGATTCTACCGACCGAGACTGTTTACGGCATTTTTGCGGATGCCATGAATCAGGCTTCCGTCGAAAGACTATATGCGGCCAAAGGACGCCCAGTTGAGAAGGCACTTAACCTTAATGTGGCTGATTTTGCCGAAATTTTAGAATTTTCAGAGAATCCCCCTTATTACCTACAAAAGTTGGTAAAGGCCTTCTTACCAGGTCCCTTGACCATCATTCTAAAGGCTTCGAATAAAGTACCCGCTTGGATTCATGTCGGCAAAGACACGGTGGGCTTTCGGATGCCTTCGATTGTTCAGACGCTTGAGATTATTCGCGAGATTGGTATTTTGGTGGGTCCTAGCGCGAATCTTACTGGAGAAGCAAGCCCCGTCACATTTGGAGACCTCAGTCCAGCGATTCTGTCAAAAGCTGCGCTGGCAGTCAAAGATGACAGCATTTTCGGCCTTGATACGACGATTCTGGATTTGAGCACCAGACCTGCTCGTATTCTGCGCCAAGGCGCCATCAGCCCTGCGGAGTTGCTTCAGAAAGTGCCCGAGATCGGTCAAATAATCTAAACATTGTTTTGGACGGCAAGTCATTTTTCAAAGAAGTGGCGAAAACTATGTTAGAATAAAGTGAGAACACAATTTGAACTCTCCAATGAGAGCGGTTTACTTAAAAATGAGGGAGGTCCTGCGATGACTTTTGAAACGCATAATTTTGAAGAATTTGACACTGAACTATGGTCGGCCATTCACGCTGAGGAAGAGCGCCAGCAGCGCAATATTGAGCTCATCGCTTCAGAAAATATCGTCTCGGAAGCAGTATTGGCAGCTCAAGGCTCAGTCCTTACCAACAAATATGCCGAAGGCTACCCTAGCCGTCGCTATTATGGCGGTACGGAATGCGTGGACATTGTAGAAAATTTAGCCATTGACCGCGCGAAACAGCTATTCGGCGCAAAATTTGTCAATGTTCAGCCGCATTCAGGATCCCAGGCCAATATGGCGGCTTACCGCGCCTTGATCAAGCCGGGAGACACAGTACTTGGGATGGACCTTAATGCTGGCGGTCATTTGACACACGGTTCAAACGTGAATTTTTCAGGCAAAATGTACAATTTTGTCAGCTATGGTCTAAATCCAGAAACTGAGCTGCTGGATTACGATGAAATTTTAAAAATTGCCCGTGAAAGCAAGCCGGCACTAATTGTTGCAGGCGCCTCAGCTTATCCTCGAATTATAGATTTTGCTAAGTTCCGTGCCATTGCAGATGAAGTCGGCAGTTTGTTGATGGTGGATATGGCTCACATCGCGGGATTGGTCGCAGTCGGTCTGCATCCGTCCCCTATTCCTTACGCAGATGTCACGACGACGACGACGCACAAAACTTTGCGTGGTCCGCGCGGCGGCATGATTTTGAGCGACGATCCAGAGATTGCCAAAAAAGTGAATTTTAATGTCTTCCCAGGTATTCAAGGCGGTCCCCTCATGCATGTCATTGCCGCCAAAGCCGTGGCATTTAAAGAAGACATGGCGCCCTCTTTCAGGAGCTACCAAGAGCAAGTGCTGAAAAATACAGCTGCTATGGCAGATGAATTCAGTCAAGCAGGCCTGCATGTCGTTTCGGGCGGAACGGATAATCATCTGCTGAATATGTCAGTCATAGAATTAGGGGTAAATGGCTTAACTGCCCAGAATTTGCTGGACAGTGTCCATATCACTCTAAATAAAGAGATGCTGCCGAATGATCAGCTCTCCCCAGATATAACCTCTGGCGTACGCATTGGTGCTGCAGCGATTACCAGCCGCGGGATGAAAGAAGCGGAAAGTCGTCAGATTGCAGAGCTGCTGATTCGCGCTCTGAAAAATTTCGATAATCCTTCGGAGCTAGATGAGATAAGGTCGGAAGTGCTTTCTTTATCAGAAAAATTTCCGATTTATGCGTAAAGCAATTTGAATTTGGGCGAAAATTTGTTAAAATATAACCACCTCTAAGTGCAAAAAATTCTAGTGACTGGTGATATATGTATAAAAAATTATTGATTGGACTGGTTGTGGTCATTTTGGCTGCAGCTGGTATTTACGCCTATCGAACGCATAATGCTGTTAAAAGAGTCGAGGCCTACCGAAGTGTGATTGAATCCGTTTTGAAAGAAGATAATCTTCCAGACTCTGACAAAGAACTGGTACTGGCCATTATTTATCAGGAAACAAAAGGAGGCGAAAGAGATGTGATGCAGTCGTCAGAGTCGGTTTCAGGTGTGAAAAACACAGCGTCGGATACCCGAGATTCCATCAAAAACGGCATTTCACACTTGGCCGAAATGCTGAGCTATGCAGAAAAAAAAGAGACGGATGTATGGACAGGCGTGCAGGCTTATAATTTTGGTAAAGCTTACGTGGATTATGTCGCAGACAATGGCGGAAAAAATACCATGGCATTGGCGGACGATTATTCAAAGTCAGTTCTTGCGCCGAGTCTGGGTAATACGACAGGACAGACCTATCGCCATTTGACATGGGATGCGTTTACCTACAATGGCGGGAAACTCTATACAGACGGGGGAAATTTATTCTACGCTCAAGAAGTTAAGGAGAAAATGAATCTGATTCGCTGGTTTAACTGGTAATTTTGCTGCCTTTCGTAAATGAGCCACCAGCCATAAAAAAATAATGTTGACCAAGTTGTCAGCATTATTTATTATTTGTAACTAATTTTAAAATCTTTAAAATCTTCAAAATTTGCAGGCTCTACATCCATGTAATTCACGCGGATCCATCGGCTGCCGCTACGCAAGCTCTTTTGAAAGCTAAGAAGGGTCTGACTGTCCGCTTGAGCGAGGATTCCCACCGTCCCATCGTTGTTGTTCCAGACTTGTCCTTTAACGCCCAGCTCATTGGCCAGCATGAGTGTGTGATAACGAAAACCGACACCTTGAACTTGACCACTGACCACAATTGCAACTTTTTGCATGAGAAAAACTCCTTACCTTTGATTAATGCAAGCTTGCGAAACAAAGCTCTATCTGTGAATACTGGTTTCAGACGCACAGTATTCATGCACTCGGACATTTCCCTTAAACACGGGTGACTCAAGTACTTCAGATTTTGATATAATACATTTATGAACAACTCTATTATAACATCTCGAGATAATGTGCGCATCAAAGAAACGCGGAAACTCCTGCAGAAAAAATATCGCGACAACTCAGGCAGTTTTCTGATTGAAGGCTTTCATTTGCTGGAAGAAGCTGTCAAATCCGGCATGGAAGTGCATCAGGTGTTTATAGAAGAGAGCAGACAGGACCGTGTACAGGATTTTCCTAACTTAAGTATTGTTACCAGGGAAGTGCTCAAAAGTATATCCGACACGGAAAATCCCCAAGGTGTTGTGGCAGAAGTGGCTAAATCTGATGATTCTGTCATTGATTTTGCTGGAAAATTGCTGATACTTGAAAATGTTCAAGATCCTGGAAATGTCGGATCGCTGATTCGCACAGCCGATGCGGCTGCTTTTGATGCGGTCATTTGTGTAGGAGAAACTGTTGACATTTATAGTCCGAAAGTACTGAGATCTGCTCAAGGAAGCACTTTTCACCTGCCAATCGTTCAGAAATCCGACAATATATATGATCATGTTGAAAACCTGCTTGTCAGTACATTGTCAAGAGATTCCGTAGATTACCGGACAGTTAAACTCGAGCACTTTTCGCTGGTCATGGGAAATGAGGGCGCGGGTGTCTCTGAAAAAGCGATCAAGTCAGCAAGTCAGCTGATTCACATCCCCATGCTCGGAAAAGCAGAATCGCTTAATGTTGCTGTCGCTGGCGGAATATTGATGTTTGGGCTTTAGTTTGAGTACGGACACCTTGAAGCGAGCCAGATGACAATTCTTTTCTATTTAGGACATTGTCGGCTTCAAAGCACAAATATCGTGAAAATCAGGTGAAAAGCCTTGACACAGACTGTTTTCTGTGTTAAAATGTTTTAAATACTAAGAAAGGAGCGCTCGAGAGAGCGCTTCTATTGTTGTCTTGAGTATATAAAGGCAGCTCAATAAAAGCTTGTTTTTCAGGTTCGGCAGCTTTCTATTTTTCAGCTGAGAAAGTGAAAGCGGCCACATTCATGTTTTGCTTCAGTTAAGTTATAACTGATGACTTGAAAAAACAATTTTAGAGCTGCCCATCATTAGCTACGGAGCGATTATGTCGGATATTACACAACTTGTAGAAGACTTTATTCAGCCGCATCTGTCTGAGCCATATGAGCTGGTGGATGTGGAGTGGACAAAGATGGGAAGAGACATGGTTTTGTCAATCTTGGTGGACAAGGAACCTGATGGCGTTTCGATTGATGAAACAGCAGAACTCTCTGAAATCATTTCGCCGCTGCTGGACACGCTTAGGCCAGATCCTTTTCCAAAAGATGGTTATCTGCTGGAAGTGGCATCTCCTGGTGCAGAGCGTCCGCTCAAGAAGGCGAAGGATTTTGAGAAAGCGCTGGGTGAAAATGTTTTCGTCTCGACTTATCAGAAAATCAATGGTGAAAAGGAATTTGTCGGTGATTTGCTCCGATATGATGGCGAAACACTCACGATTGATGCTGCGGTGAAAAATAACAAAACCCAACAAATTGAAATTCCAGTCAGTATGATTGCCAAAGCGCAGACGATGGTTAAGTTCTGACAGTATTGATTTAAATAACAGGGTTCGGCGCACCAGAAGCTCGGAAATTAGATGAATCTAGAACCTGCCTTTCAGGCAGAACCAAGATTCCCTAAGCAGACTCTTATCGCTTTAGCGATTAGAGGTCGCTTTCCCCCTCGGGGCAAATTTCTATACTTCCAAACGGGCGCGCCTCACATCTTAAAGAAAGGGGAATGGTCCCGCAAAGACTGTTCCAATAGGAAAGAAATGGCAAAAGCAAAAGAAAATATTGTCGCACTCTTTTCGCAAATTGAGGGAATGAAGGGCGTCAAGCCTGATCTGATCATCGAGGCGCTGAAAGAGGGCATTGTGGCGGCTTACAAGAAACAGTATGGTCAGGCACAGAATGTGGAAGTCGCTTACGACGAGGATTCCGGAGAATTCGCGGTTTACTCGGTACGTGAAGTCGTGGACGAAGTTTTCGATTCACGTTTGGAGATTTCGCTGGAAGACGCGCGTCAATTCAGCGAACTTTATGAAGTTGGCGACAAGATTCGCTTCCAGGAAGACATTAAAGACTTTGCACGTTCTTCGATCGGCGTTGCAAAACAGAATGTTTTGCGCAAACTGAAAGAAGAAGAGCAGAAGGATATCCTGAACGAATACAAAAAGTATGAAGGCGAGATGATTTCCGGAATTGTCGACCGCTTAGATGACCGCGCCATCTACATCAAGTTAGGTCGACTGGATGCCATGCTGATGCGCAAGGACCAGATTTTCAAGGAACATTACCGTATCGGCGATCGAATTTCTGTCTTTGTGACAGAGGTTAAAATGTCACCCAAGGGGCCACGAGTGATCGTAAGCCGGACGGCACCAGATATGCTTAAGCGTATGTTTGAAAAAGAGATTCCAGAAGTCTTTGACGGAACGGTTGAAATTATGGCAATTGCGCGTGAAGCTGGTGACCGCGCGAAGATTGTGGTGCGCAGCCACAATGAAAAAGTAGATGCGATTGGCACCATGGTCGGCCGAAAGGGCAGCAACATTCAGCCGATTATCAATGATCTGCATGGCGAAAATATGGACATCATTGAGTGGTCAAGCGACAAAGGAACTTTGGTACGAAATGTCCTGAAACCCGCTCAGGTCAATGCGGTCTACGTCTTCGATGATGGATCCGCCCTGGCAGTTGTGCCGGACGATCAGCTGACGCTTGCAATTGGGAAAAAAGGACAGAATGTACGTTTAGCTGCGCAGGTAGCCCACTGTAAAATCGATATCAAGAAGGCCAGCGAATTTGACGAATCTGAAATTATCGGTTTAGATGATATTGTCAATACGGATGATGAGGAGCTTGAAGAAGATGTACCAACCTTAGAAGAGGTTGAAGTCGAAGAGGCCTTGAATCCAGAAGAACAAGTCGGCTTGGAAGAATTGCTGGGCGACATGAAACTGCCTGAAAATGCTGAAGAATACGAAGGTGACGAGGATTAAGAGGGAGAATTTCGATGGTTGTAAAACAGAAAAAGATCCCGCTGCGAACTTCCTTAGCCTCTGGTAAGCAGTTTCCAAAGAAAGAATTGCTGCGCGTGGCTTATAACAAAGAGGGCGAGATTTCAATCGATCCGACCGGCAAAGCGCATGGACGCGGCGCCTATATCGGATTGAGCACAGAAGAAGCTGAGCTGGCCAAGAAAAAGCACGTTTTCAATCGCGCCTTCTCAACTGAAGTCAGCGATGAATTCTACGACGAACTGATTCAATATGTCCAGCATGAAGTCGGACGCAAAGAATTAGCAAACAAAGTTTACAGCGCAGACTTGGCACCGGATTATGATTAAACAGAAGCTTCTGAATATATTAGGCCTCGCAAAAAGAGCTGGAAAGCTGGTCACAGGTGAAGAACTGGTGGTGAGAGCCATTCAGAATCAGACGGTGCAGCTGGTCTTTCTGGCAAGTGACGCCTCGTCAAATTTGACTAAAAAAGTAAACAACAAAAGTAACACATACCAAATCAAAATTTCACAAGATTTTACTCAAAACGAGCTTTCACAAGCCATCGGATCTGACCGAAAAGTCATCGCCGTAGCTGACGAAGGTTTTGCAAAGAAAATGGAGAAATTACTGATGCAATAACTACACGTACAATGGGAGGACATATGTCTGAAAAGAAACGAATAAATGAAATTGCGAAAGAGACAGGCTTTTCAAATAATGAGTTAGTCGCGAAGGCTAAGAAACTGGGCTTCGACGTCAAGTCGCACTCCAGCTCAATCTCTGATGATGAAGGAAAGAAATTACTTGCAGCGCTTGGAAAAGACAAGCCAGTCTCAAAATCAGCCGATAAGACTGATACGCACAAAAAGCCGGCAGCGGGTCATCAAGTAAAGAAGAAAGAAAAATCTGATAAGGCATCGGAAGGTCCAATGACATTCCAAGGAAAAGCCGTGGTGATAGATCCAGCCATTTTGGCGCGCGCTCAAGCCAAAGGCGGAGGCGCGAATTCTGCATCGGGCAGTCGCTCAGAGATGGAGAAACCGAAAATCAAAGTCGTCTCCTCAGTTGAAGACCAGGCAAAAGCAAAGAAAATTGCGGAGAAAAAGGCTGAAACTGACAGAGCTGTGGAGAAAGTGCTGGCAAAAGCTGAAGCGAGTTCAGAAAAAGCAGTTGCAAAAGTATCGCAGCATCCTGCAAATAAAGTTTCTAAAACTCCCGAAACCAAGAAAAATGAAGCGGCAGAGCCAAAACCGAAGTCGCTTAACCGTCCGAAGATTGCCATCAAGGTTGTGAAGCGTGCAGAAGAGAAGCCTAAGTTTTCTGACCGACCGCTTAAAGATCGCTTGAAAAAAGAAGCCAAAACTGTTCGTTCTGCACAAAATTCTGGTAAGTCAGTCCGTGCAGGTCAAGGCCAGAAACCTTTCCAGAAGAAACAAGGACAGCATCAGCATCCAACCGTTCAAAAGACAGAATTTGCTCCGGCAAGTGTTGATACCCGAAATAATCGTAACCGTAGAGGCAATAAGGACCGCGATAACAATCGTTCCGAGGTCAAAGACAACAACCGATTCGGCGGCGGACCGCTGCGCGTCAATGATAATCGCAATCAAGTACGTAACGCCCGCAACTCAAATTGGAATGCGGGAGGCCGTAAACGCGGCAAACATCATAGCAGTGCCCCTGTTACGGAACGCAAGTTTGTTGAGCTGCCGGAGACTCTTGAATATACAGCAGGTATGACCATTGCTGATTTGGCAAAACGCATTCATCGTGAGTCTGCCGAAATCGTTAAGAAGCTCTTTATGATGGGAATTATGGCGACACAAAATCAGTCGCTGGATGAGGACACGATTGAGTTGCTCCTCATGGACTACGGCATTACCCCTGAAAAGAAAGTAACAGAAGATAAAGCGGACATCGAGCGTCTCTTTGTCGAGGAGGGCTATCTTCACGAAGAAAATATGGTGCCGCGTCCGCCAGTTGTGACAATTATGGGGCACGTTGACCATGGTAAAACAACTTTGCTGGATCATTTACGTAAATCTCGCACAAACATTGCTGAGAGCGAAGCTGGTGGAATTACGCAGCATATCGGTGCTTACCAGATTGTCGCAAATGGCAAGAAGATCACTTTCCTTGATACACCTGGACATGAGGCGTTTACAAGCATGCGTGCACGCGGCGCCTCAGTCACAGATATCACAATTTTGGTTGTGGCTGCCGATGACGGTGTGATGCCTCAAACCATTGAAGCAATCAACCATTCAAAAGCCGCAGGTGTACCAATTATCGTTGCGATCAATAAAATCGATAAACCAGGCGCAAATCCTCAGAAAGTGATCAATGAGCTGGCTGAGCATAATGTCTTGTCAACGGCTTGGGGCGGAGATTCTGAGTTTGTAGAGATTTCAGCCAAGTACGACCAGAACATAGACGCTTTGCTAGAAACTGTCCTCCTTGTTGCAGAAATGCAGGAATTGAAGGCAGATCCGACGGTTCGCGCCATTGGTACCGTTATTGAAGCCCGTCTGGATAAGGGTAAGGGTGCGATTGCCACCTTGCTGGTTCAGGAAGGAACTTTGCATGTGCAGGATCCTATCGTGGTCGGCAATACCTTTGGACGTGTCCGCGCCATGGTTAATGATATCGGTCGCCGTGAGAAATCTGCGCTGCCGTCAGATGCAGTTGAAATCACAGGATTGAATGATGTGCCTCAAGCAGGCGATCACTTTGCCGTCTTTGAGGATGAAAAATCAGCACGTGCTGCAGGTGAAGAACGATTTAAACGTGCGCAGCTTATCCAACGCCAGAATACACGTCGTGTCTCAGTGGATAATCTCTTTGATACATTGAAAGAAGGACAAGTTAAAACTGTCAATATTATCATCAAAGCGGATGTTCAAGGAACAGCCGAAGCATTGGCGGCCAGCCTGCAGAAAATTGTTGTCGAAGGTGTAAAAGTGGACATCGTTCACTCTGCCGTTGGTGCCATCAACGAATCAGACGTCTCTCTGGCAACCGCATCAAATGCGATTATTATCGGCTTCAACGTCCGTCCAACCGCTGAAGCCAGAGCAGCAGCCGAGCGTGATGAAGTGGAGATTCGACTGCACAGCGTCATTTATCGCGTGATTGATGAAATTGAAGCAGCCATGAAGGGCATGCTTGACCCTGAATACAAAGAAGAAGTCATCGGTGAAGCCATTGTTCGTGAGATCTTCACAGTGGCCAAACTCGGTACCATTGCAGGCTTCCTTGTGACACGCGGCAAAGTGGCTCGTGATGCGTCAGTCCGCGTGATTCGAAATTCTGTTGTCATTCATGATGGCCCGATTAGTTCACTCAAACACTACAAAGATGATGTTAAAGAAGTTGGAAATGCACAAGAAGGCGGTCTGATGATTGAGGACTTCAATGACATTCAGGTTGATGATACCTTTGAAGTCTACAAAATGGTAGAGATCAAGCGCGTCTAGCTCAATCTAAGCTGTCAAGCAGGATCCGATCAGATAAATCATTTGATATTGAGGCTTTGTACAATTATTTTAAAAATAAAGTCACAGTTTCATTCAAGAAACTGGAACATATTCCAGAATTACAAACGGAGGTTTTATGGCTAATCAACGATCAGAGCGCGTCGCTGTAGAAATCCAGCGATTAGTGGCGCAAATTTTACGTGATGACATTCACGATCCTAGGGTTCAGCAGGTCAATTTGACGGACACGCGTGTAACTGGCGACCTCAGTCAGGCAACATTGTATTATTCTTTGTTATCTGACTTGGCCAGCGACGCAGAAAAAGCCCAAAAAGGGCTCGAAAAAGCAAAAGGCGTCATTCGTCACGAATTGGCGCAGCGAATGACCATGTATAAAGTGCCGGAGCTTATTTTCAAGAAAGATGAATCAGTTGCTTACGGCAATAAAATAGATGAACTTCTGCGGAATTTGAATAAGTAGGAAAAAGGAAAATGAATCGCAATCCGGCGATTCATTTTTACTTGATGATGGTTCGTTTCTCAGACCAGACATGCAGCACTTCGCCGGCAGGAATATGATAAGGCTCACCGTCAATTTGAATCGGCTCCTCAGAAAAAGTCTTCACAGTAAATTCAGTCTGCCTAAGGCTGTGAACTCTCGGGTCACTCAGATGCGAAGCTTTCAAAACTTTGGCAAGTAAGCCGAAAAACTGGTGCTGCGGGATTTTGTCAACTTCGACTAATTCGATCAAGTTGTTTAGATTAGAAGCATCAGGTGCGATTTTAACCCCGCCACCGAAATAAGGATGTTTGGTCATTGTGAACAAAAAGGCGTTTTCAAAGGTTTGAGAATGATCCAGCTCTACCTTAAAGCCTTTTTTTCTGAAAAGAATACCCAAGGTTGTGAAAATATAAGTCACAGAGCCCAGGTGCAGCTTATTGAAGAGAGATTTCGTCCCATTTGAATTCGCTGCGTTGATAATTGCGCCATCCAAACCAATGCCGATATTATTCACTGCAAAGCCGTGAAAGTGCTCTGAGTCATAGCCTAAAACATAAATTTCAGTTTTTTTCTGCTTAGCAATTGATTTAAATGCTTCTACAGGATCTAGCGAAATAGACAAAGAGCGTGCGAAATCATTACCAGAGCCTGCTGGAATATAAGAAAAAGGCAAATCAGCCGGCAAATATTTCATTGATAAAGATAAAGTGCCGTCACCGCCCAAGACAATCAGCTGATCCTCAACAGATTTTAAGGACAAGATTTCATTGACGAGCTTTTCTTCCTGACCTGGCCCAGACGTCTCAAAAAGTCGAAATTGAATCCCTGTCGACTCAAAATAGTTAATTAACTTCAGAACTTTTTCATGCCCGCGATGATTTCCAGAATTCGGATTGGCCAACAAATAATAAACCATATTCTCGTATTTTATCAGATTTTTAGTGATTGTGGTATAATAAAGGTACTAT
>JAITVN010000053.1 GCA_031285775.1 Streptococcaceae bacterium
ATATCGGCGGAGACGGCAGCGTAGAAATAGATGGCGTAGAAGATGAAGTGCTGCACCGCGATGGATATTATATTGGCAAAGAAACGAAGCATGTCGTATTCAGGTCAAAAGATGAAAAAAATCCGGCAAAATTCTATGTCGCCTCAGCACCAGCTCATCATAAATATCCCAATAAAAAAATAGCCTTAGCCGACATCAATCCATTGACACCAGGTGATGATGCGCACATGAATAAGCGCAAAATTAATCAATATGTTCATCCCAACCAAGTTGAAGCCTGTCAGCTGCAAATGGGCTTGACTTCACTTGCTGAAGGATCGGCATGGAATACGATGCCTTGCCACACACATGAGCGCAGAATGGAGGCTTATCTGTATTTTGAAGTACCCGAGAAAGATGCCGTTTTCCACTTTATGGGTAAACCTGATGAAACAAAACACTTGGTACTGCACAATGAGCAAGCCGTGATTAATCCAAGCTGGTCCGTTCACTTTGGTGTTGCGACAAGTAACTATTCCTTCATTTGGGCAATGTGCGGTGAAAATATTACTTATGATGACATGGACATTATTCCAACAGAAGATCTAAAGTAGAAACAAAGGAGTGTACAAAAATGACCGATTTTAACATGGGCAACTTTTCACTGGAAGGAAAAATCGCACTGGTAACTGGTGCAACTTATGGTATTGGTTTCGCCTTAGCAACAGCTTTTGCGGCTGCAGGTGCAACCATTGTCTTCAACGACCGTAACCAAGAAAACGTTGACAAAGGCCTTACAAACTATAAAGAAGCTGGTATAGATGCTCACGGTTTTGTGTGCGACGTGACAGACGAAGAAGCCGTAGGCAAAATGATCACACAAATTGAAGAAGAAATGGGCAGTATAGATATTTTGGTCAATAATGCCGGCATTATCAAACGCATTCCAATGATTGAAATGTCAGCTCAAGACTTCCGTCAAGTAATTGATATTGACCTGAATGGTCCATTCATCATGTCTAAAGCTGTGATTCCAGGCATGATTAAAAAAGGCGGCGGCAAAATTATCAACATCTGTTCTATGATGTCAGAACTCGGCCGTGAGACCGTTTCCGCATACGCTGCAGCCAAAGGCGGGCTCAAAATGCTCACGCGCAACATCGCTTCGGAATATGGTGAATACAATATTCAATGTAATGGCATCGGCCCAGGTTATATTGCGACACCTCAAACCGCACCATTAAGAGAGAAACGCCCAGATGGCTCTCGTCACCCATTTGACAGTTTCATCGTGGCAAAAACCCCAGCTGCACGTTGGGGCAATACGGAAGATCTTCAAGGGCCAGCTGTTTTCCTTGCATCCAAAGCTTCAGACTTCGTAAATGGCCATATCCTATATGTTGACGGCGGTATTCTGGCTTACATTGGAAAGCAGCCAGGAGATGAATGATTGGGAAGTTCACAAGCCTATTGTTATTTGAAGGCAAAAAACACGATATGGCGAACACAGTCACTGTCGAAGATGCAGCTGCAGTGAATTCTTTTTAAAGGAGTATAATGGCAGAATTAATTACTATAGGAGAACCATTAGTGGTTCTGGCTTCAAAAGATTTGAATGTTGGGCTGATTGACAGTCAGAATTTCTGCAAGCAGCTTGGCGGTGCAGAGCTGAATGTACTGATAGGAGCCGCACGATTAGGGCATTCTACCGATTACATTTCCATGGTGGGTGAGGATCCCTTCGGAGAATACATTATCAAAGAGATTGCGCATCACGAAGTTGGGAATCGATACATTAATCGCAATTCGGAGCATTGGACAGGTTTTTACTTGAAAGAACTGGTAGACGAGGGAAATCCATCGACTTATTATTTTCGTAAAGGCTCAGCGGCCGCACATATGGACAAGTCAGTAATTGATGATATCGATTTTTCTGATGTAAAGTGGGCGCATTTGTCTGGAGTATTTCCAGCGATTTCGCTGCAGGCACGAGAAACATACAGCTACTTTGTGGAGAAGCTGACTGAGCGCGGGATTCACACCACCTTTGATCCTAATTTACGTCCAACTTTATGGAAAGATGAAGAGACGATGCGCCAAGTCATTAATTTCCTGGCCAAATCCGGCGAAATCGTCATGCCGGGTATTGAAGAAGGTCGGATTCTGACAGGTTTAAAGCAGCCAGAAGAAATCGCAGATTATTATTTGGAACAAAGCAACGTCACACAGGCTGTCATTGTCAAATTAGGACCAGCTGGCGCTTACGTAAAAACGAAGTCGGGGGAAAGTTATCAAGTCAAAGGCTTTACAGTGGAAAAGGTGGTTGATACAGTCGGAGCTGGAGATGGTTTCGCACTGGGCGTATTAACCTCGCTGCTGGAGGGACAGTCGATGGAAGAAGCAGTCCGTCGAGGCTGTGCCATCGGTGCCTTGTCAGTCATGACACCAGGAGATAACGACGGTTATCCGACTCGTGAGCAATTGGATGCTTTCATAATTTGAAGTCCGAGACACATTTAGTCGATGTGTCTTTTTGATGCAGCAACCAAAAAATTTTATGAAAACGTATACTTTTTCCTTGACATTAATCCTAAATTATGGTAACCTCTAGGTAAATCGGTTAACGGAAACGCTTTCATATGAAAAATCAAATTACTATTTCGGACATTGCAAAAAGAGCAGAGGTATCAAAGACAACGATATCAAGGTTTTTGAACGGAAATTACACGCACATGTCAGAAAAAACCAGAGAAAAAATATCAGAAATCGTGAAAGATTTGGATTATCGCCCAAGTAAGCAGGCACAGGGGCTAAAAAATAAGAAAAGTTGGTTGATTGGTCTTCTAGTCGCGGACATAGAAAATCTCTACACTGCTTATATTATCAAGTACATACAGGATGAGCTTTTTAACTCTGGATATCAGCTTGTAATTATGAACTCTGATAATTCTGAGGAAAAAGAAAAGTTATCGATTCAGGAGTTAATCGATCAGAATGTTGAAGGAATCATATTGCAGCCAGTATCTTCTGAATTAGAGTCTTTTCAGCTCATCGAGAAGTTGGGAGTGAAAACGATTCTCATAGATAGAAAGTTGAAAGGGAGTACCTGGCCGAGTGTAGAATCGGATAATGAAAATGCGACAGGAGGACTTGTCGAATATCTTTGGAAAAAAGGCTATCAAAGGGTTGTTTTTGTAACGCAGGAGATTGGTCAGCTCTCGGTACGTCAAGAGCGTTTTAATGGGGCGAAAATAGCTGCTGATAAAAGAAATCTGGATTTTTATTGCTTGGAACTTGGAGAGGGCGGACGTCATGATCTTTCAGAGTATGTGAAAAAATTAGATTTCTCATTGAGAACCGTTTTTATAGGCTCCAATGGTAACGCATTGAGAGACATTATCCTCATTCTCAATCAAGAAGGATTAAAATTCCCAGAAATATGTGGGGTAAGCGGTTATGACGACTGGTTCTGGGCGGAACTCATCACCCCTCAAGTTTCGAATATTCGTCAGAACCCTGAACAGCTCGGAAAGAAGGCAGTTCAAAATTTACTGGAATTAATTGATGGAAAAGAAGTCTGGTCAAAAACTGTCATAAAATCCATATTTATTGAGCGTCAGAGTCTTTAGGAGATGCTATGGTTTATATTAATACAATTGTCAATAAAGATGGAATAAGTCAAGCAGAGTTCATAAAAAAGCTTGCGAACTCAAATTTGAGACTTGAAGGTGTTGAGATTAGGCGAGAACTTCTTCCAGAAAAAAAGGAATCTAGACTTGAGTTTTTTTCTGAAGTTTTGGAAACCGGTAAACATAAAAAGTGGAATATTTACTATTCAGTACCTGAGCCACTTTTTTGCCCAACTGGGATCAATCCAGATTTTGAGGACTATCTGGAAGAAGCAGAAGCAATGACAGCAATCTCCTTGAAAATTAACATCGGAAACCTTGCTGGTATTAGGAGAGCTGATAGAAATGCCTTCAATCAGCTGATTCAATCTCGCAAGATTCAGATTACAATTGAAAACAGCCAAACAGAACTTAATGGTAAAGCGCAAGCAGTTATTCAAGCACTTCATGAAATCAATGAAATGAATTTCAACATAGGTTTGACTTTTGATAGCGGGAATTGGCTCGTCATGGATGAGAATCCAGAAGAATTATTTGAAGATTTGAAATCTTTTATCAGTGTATTACATTTGAAAAATATGAACACTAAAAACGAAACGGTGTTACTCAAGGATATAAATGGTCAACTGGATTGGAGACAATTTTTAAACACAAAAACTCCAATAATTCTTGAATACCCAATGAGTTTTGAGGATATAGCGGCAGAAGTCCAACTTGTAAATGACGCATTAGAAAGTAGGTAAAAATGGGGAAAGTTTTAACTATCGGCGAGCCCATGTGCATGTTTGTTGCAAAGTCAGAAGGAAAACTTAAAAATGTCAAAGAGTTTGAGCGATTCGTTGCAGGGGCTGAAGTCAATGTCTCGGTAGGTGTTTCACGTCTAGGACATTTGGCTCAGTATATTACAAGTCTTGGACAGGATCCCTTTGGAGAATATATTTTTGATTTTCTGAACTCTGAAAATATTGATACAAGTTTGATTTCATTTAACTCAGAGGCAGCAACGGGTTTTCAACTTAAAGGCAAGGACAGCAAAAATGATCCTGAAGTTGTTTATTTCAGGAAAGGCTCAGCCGCTTCTCAGCAAAATGAAAATCGTTTGGAAGAGATTAAATTTAAAGATATAGATCTTCTTCATATCACAGGAATCTTGATGGCCTTAAATGATGGAACGTTTAATCTTGTGAAGACAATGATTTTGAAGGCAAAAGAGCTGGGAATTGTCGTAACTTTTGATCCTAATCTGCGCCCAACACTTTGGAAGTCTCAAGAAAACATGATCGCGCGGATTAATGAAATTGCCAGTTTAGTCGATTACATATTACCTGGTTTATCGGAAGGTGAGTTGCTCACAGGGAAAATGGGACGAGACGAAATTGCAGATTTTTACCTAAATCTAGGAGTCAAGAGTGTCATCATAAAATGTGGACCAGAAGGCGCATATGCGAAGTGGGTAACCGATGAATCTGTCGAAACAGCTTTTGTCTCAGGTTTTAAACTAGATAAAGTTGTTGATACAGTCGGAGCAGGAGATGGTTTTGCTGTAGGAATCATCACAGGTATTCTGGAAAATCTCGAAATGAATGAAATGCTTGTACGAGCAAATGCGATTGGTGCGATTCAGGTGTGTCATATCAGCGACAATGAAAATCTTCCCAGTTCTGAGCAACTTGAAACATTTATCAAAAGCTATGACCGAGCGTCATTACAAGGAGGGTAAATGAAAATTCAGGCAGCAATTGACCGCGTAACTGAAGAGCGGGCAATCGAGCTTATTGAGCTGCTATCTGAAGCAGACATTGTCGAGCTGGGCACTTCTCTCACTAAAGATTATGGACTTGCTTTTCTGAAAGATGTTCGTGAGAAGTTCCAGAAGGTAAAGTTTTTAGCCGATATTAAAACCATTGATGAAGCAGAATATGAATTCACAAAATACTATGAAGCCGGTGCTGATTATCTAACAGTAATGGGGGCAGCAGAAAGAGAAAGTCTGGAAATCTGCTATCAGGTAAGTCGGCAGTTCGGAAAAGAAATGGTTATAGACCTTCTAGGCTGCTCAGAAGAGAAAATTGAATCCATTTCTGATTTTTCGGAAGCCCTCTATGCGCTTCACTTTGCGAAAGACAATAAACAGGAGATTTTTTTA
This sequence comes from Streptococcaceae bacterium, assembly GCA_031285775.1. GTDB lineage: Bacteria > Bacillota > Bacilli > Lactobacillales > Streptococcaceae > Lactovum. The sequence goes on from JAITVN010000053.1 coordinate 5,755, forward strand.
TCTCAAGCAGTTAATCGGTTTACAAAGAGATTTCCACAAATCCGTCGCAAAGCTCTTGCTGGAAGCATAACATTAGAAAAGTTTGAGGAAATTAAAGAGGCCGATTTGGAGATTGTGATTATTGGGAGCGCAATTACCAAGAAGGATAACCCTAAAGAAGAATTAAGAAAGTTTATGAGGTTGCTAGATGGAGCTGTTAAGTGAAGTATTGGCTGAAATCATGACAGTAATGGATAAAGTGGATGAAAAGGAGATAAAATCCACGATTAAATTATTAAATTCAGGAAGGAGGATCTTTATTTTAGGAGAAGGTCGAAGTGGCTTGCAGGGGAAAGCATTTGCAATGAGACTTATGCATATTGGCTTCAACGTTTTTGTTATTGGAGAGACAATTACACCATCTGTCCAGACAGGAGATGTCTTGGTTGCAATCTCAGGTTCAGGAACAACAAGTACAACGATTGAACTTGCTGAGAAAGCAAAAAAAGCGGGCATTAAGATTCTAGGAATTACCAGTGAGAGAAAATCACCATTAGCTGAAATGGCGAATGAAATCCTGATTATTCCTGGAGCGACCAAGACAGGAAGCGGCATCAAGTCCATTCAACTGCTCAGTTCACTTTTTGACCAGACGTTGCACATTACACTTGACTTTATTTGCTTGCTTCTTAGTAGAGAACGCTCGATTTCAAATGAAGCAGCGAAGAAACAACATTCTAACATGGAGTAATTTATCCAAAAAGGAAGGAATAAAATGGAAATTTTGATTGGAATAGTGTTACTTGTCACCTATTTTCTATTGATTCGTTTTGCAGCAAAAGGTGGGAATCTGATGATCGGCTTCTTTGTGATGGCCGTTATCTGGGTAGCATTAAGTATTATTGGAGGAAAACTGACTTGGGATGCTGCCATGCTCAATGTTTTCGAAGGAGGACCTGAAAGTTGGGGCGCTACGGCTGTTATTGTCATTTTCGGTAGCTGGTTTGGCAGAATCCTCGTAGAGACAGAAATTGCCTCAAGTTTAATCAAGAAGACGGTTGAGTTATCGGGCGAAAACCCGCTTTTTACAGCAAGTTTACTCTGCATTGTTACAAGTCTTATATTTACCTCGACTTTTGGTGCAGGAGCAGTTGTGGCAATAGGCATTATCGTTTTGCCGATTATGATGTCTTTGGGAGTTCCGAAGCCACTGGCACTTAGCTCCTATCTGATGAGTGTAGGGTCAGGAATGTTTGTCAACATCGTATTATTCAAACAGATGCAAGGAATTTTTCCAAAGTATCTCTATGATATGAATTACCTCAAGTTCGGATTTAGTGCAATGGCAGTACAGGTCATTTTCGTGATATTGATGTTGAGTTTTGGCTTACGAAAAAGAAAAGTACATCATATGGCAGTTTCATCGGTTGAAAAGAAAATAATTTCTGTTCCTTGGTATGCTTTGATTACACCCCTCATTCCAGTAGTGCTAGCAATTTTCTTTAGCTGGCAGCCAGTTCCTGCCTTTATTGTGGCTTCAATTTATGCGCTCGTTGTTTGCGGAAGATTCACTAGTTATAAAGAAGGCACACGGCTTATTACACGCACGTTCTTTGATGGTGTCGTTGACGTAGCATCACTCCTTGGTTTTCTGTTTATTCTTCCAATGTTTAATAAGGCGTCAGGAGTTGCTGCGCCATTCTTCCAGGCACTATTGGGAAACATTATACCCAATAATGCGTTGATCCTCTGTATAGGCTTTGCCATATTGCTTCCACTCGGACTTTTTCGTGGTCCTTTGACAATTTTTGGTGCCGGCAGTGCAACTGTGGCTATTTTGCAGGCAATTGGTGTCCCTATTGCTCTGCTTTTCCCGCTCATCTACGTTCCTACAATCGCAATGAATCTTTCAGCCTGCCCAACTCAATCTTGGAATTTATGGGCGCTTAACTATACAAAGGTGGGAGCAAAAGAGTTCCTGTTGACCGGTGTGCCTTGGGCATGGGCTGCAGGGATTGTAAATGTTGCGATTGTGTACTTTATGTTTGGTTTGTGATAAGGAGGAGAAAAAATGACTAGAGCAATACGAGTTGGAATAGATGTAGGCGGCACGCACACAAAAGCCGTTGCAATTGATAATGACACCTTTGATATCGTTGGCATTGGTTCTGTTAAAACAACCCACGATGACCCTCGCGGGGTGTCAGCAGGCGTTATAGAGGCATTCAAAAAGTGCTTGGATGACAATGGCATTCGTCCTGAGGAGGTAACATTCATTGCACACAGTACGACTCAGGCGACGAATGCCCTACTAGAAGGTGATGTAGCAAAGATTGGCGTAATAGGAATGGGAAGCAGCTTTTTGGCAAAAAAGCAATCCGTCATCAAAGACATTATCCTAGACGAAACAGGAAAAAGGAAAATTGAAACGGTAAATAGCTATATTCCGATTAAGAAGTTTTCGGATGCCCTTGTGATTCAAACGATAGATGAGCTGACCAAACAAGGCGCTGAGGTGCTTGTGGCTTCAGAGGCCTTTGGTGTAGACAATAACCATGAAGAAGTCCGAGTGGCCGAGCTTGGGAGAGCGAAAAATTTAGAAGTTTCACAAGCTAGTGATATTTCGAAAATGTATGGACTTTCTAAACGCACACGTACAGCTGTTATCAATGCTTCCATCCTTCCAAAAATGTTTGAGACCGCAGACAGCACAGAAAACAGTGTTCGCGAAGAAGGCATCAAAGTGCCTCTGATGATTATGCGTGGCGACGGCGGTGTCATGGACATCAACGAAATGCGTAAACGTCCTGTTTTGACAATGCTTTCAGGTCCTGCCGCCTCAACAGTCGGCGCACTCATGTACCTGAAGGCTTCGAATGCGATTTTCTTTGAGGTTGGTGGCACTTCAACAGATATTGGCGTCATCAAGAACGGACGCCCGATGATTGATTATTCGGTCGTCGGAGGTCACAAGACTCTAATCAGTTCGTTGGATGTCCACGTATCTGGCGTTGCAGGCGGAAGCATGGTTCGTGCATCTAAATCAGGTGTGATCGCTGTCGGACCTCGTTCTGCACACATTGCGAAACTTCCTTATGCTGCCTTTTCAAAGCCTGAAGAAATCATAGAGCCGAAGGTGGTGCTGATTCAACCGCTGAAAGATGATCCGACAGATTACGTTGCGATTGAAGGCACTGATGGTAAACGCTTTGCTGTCACGGTAACCTGCGCAGCAAATGTTCTTGGTCTTGTAAAAGAGGGTGACTTTTCATTCGGCAACTATGAAGCAAGTTACAAAGCAGTAAAGGCACTTGCAGATTTCATTGGTACAAGCGCAGAAGAGGCGGCAACTCAGATTCTTGATAAAGCATCAGATACTGTCATAGCTGTCATTAATGAATTGGCTGAGAAGTATAAGGTAGAACGCAGTCAAATTTCACTCGTCGGCGGCGGCGGCGGCGTAGCTGCTCTGCTTCCTTTTACTGCAAAGAAGATGGGATTGGGATACGAAATTGCTAAGCACGCTGAGGTCATATCTTCAATTGGTGTCGCCTTGGCAATGGTACGAGATGTTGTAGAGCGCGTGATTCCAAACCCTTCACCTCAAGATTTGGAAGACATCCGCTCAGAAGCTATTCAATCTGCTACGAAATCGGGTGCAAATCCAGAAACAATTGAAGTTCAAATGGAAATTGATGCACAGACAAATAAAATTCGTGCCATCGCAACAGGCTCAACAGAAGTCAAAACAACGGATCTCGCAACTAATGTTGACGAAGCACAAGCCTTATCGTTTGCAGCAAAATCCATGCAAGTCTCTGATGCGGATGTCTACCTGATCGAAAAAAATGATTATTTCTATTGTTTCGGCACGAGGAAAAAAGAAGCTCAAGAACTTCGTATTGTTGACAAAAAGGGCTTTATCAAAGTCCAGCGCGCAAATGGAGAAGCGGTTTGCACAAGCATTTCAGGCGTAAGAAATATTATCGACAAATACTGGGAAGAATTATCCGTCTATAAGTCAGATATCAAACTTGCGCCAGATATTTATCTCTGTATTGGCGCAAAAGTTGTGGATTATACAGGAATGCTTGAACTTTCACAGCTTCATATGGTCATGGACACAGAACTTCAGCAGTATGGCGGCCGTGAGGAAGTTATCGTTGTTGGCGCAAGGAATAATCTCTGATGGATCATAAAGATCTTGTGAAAAAAGTATTTTATCTTTCTATGAGAGATAAGATTAGGATACAACTCTGTGAAGATGCACTATCTTCAAAAATTCCTTCCGAAGAATTAGAGGCAGTGATTGTTGATAGTCTAAAAAATGGAATTGACTCAGCGCGTCAGATTAAGGCTCAGTTTCACGAAAAAACAATTGCGGAAATTGTAGAAAGCCATGAAATCAAACTAGATTATGTAGATATGATGACCCAAGAGGACTTTACTTCGATCGGATCTTTTGAGTTACCAAATCATATCCTAATCAACCAGGGACTAGTCAAAAAACAAGGTACATTTTTTCAGGAAAGTGAGATTAATTTTCTGACTTTTGACTACTGGAAAGAAATTGTTCTGGCACATGAGTTTTTCCACTATTTGCAAGAAAAAGACAAAGGTATGTTTGTCAATAATTACCAAGTATCTGTCTGGGGAAAAGTACCATTCGGTCCTAAAAGTAAGTTAGAAGTATTAAGTGAGATTGCAGCCAATGCATTCGCACAAGAGTTGCTGGAATTGATTGATTATCCAGGACTTATTGACATGATTCTGGTGTTTCCATGCTACCCAGAGCGAATGGCCTTAAAATTAGAGAAGGCACTTAAAAAGATAGAATAAAAAAAGGAGTTTGAAGATGAAAAAAGTTGAAATATTAAAAAAACTACAAACCGCCGGCATCATCGCCGTAGTACGCGGAGCCACCACAGAAGAAGCCATGAAAGCCTCAGAAGCCATCTTAGCTGGCGGCATAACAGGCATTGAGCTCACATTCACAGTTCCTTCCGCAAACACAGTCATTGCAGACCTTGTCCAAAAATACGATAATCAACCAGAAATAATCATTGGCGCAGGAACAGTACTCGACGCAGTAACAGCCAGAATAGCCATCATGGCAGGTGCCCAATTTATTGTCAGCCCATGTTTTGACGCTGCCACCGCAAAAATCTGCAATCTCTACCAAATCCCCTATCTGCCAGGTTGTTTAACGATTACTGAGATGAGAACAGCCCTTGAAGCAGGCTGTGACATCATCAAGCTCTTCCCGGGTTCGGCCTTCGGGCCAAGCATTGTTAAGGCCTTCAAAGCTCCACTGCCGCAGCTCAACCTCATGCCGACAGGCGGCGTCAGCTTGGACAACATGGCCGAATGGTTTAAAGCTGGGGTCGTTGCAGTTGGAGTTGGCGGAAATCTGCTCGCGCCGGCAGCTAAAGGCGATTTCGCGGAAGTATCAGCAGTAGCAAGGCAATACATGGAAAAATTGAATGAGATAAGATAAAACAATCTCGAATTAAAGTTTATAAAAATATAGAAAAACAAATTTTCTATATTTTTTTTGATACATTTCTCAAAAAATTGCGTATTAATATATAAGGGCGAAAAGACCACAAAAGCCTTGGTCATTTTTCATAATTTATGCAGTCATACTTTTTGAACGAAATAAAGTATTTGTCATGAAACATCTCCAAAAAAAATACGTATTAAATAGTGAAGGAGGAAAATTGATTATTATTCTGGAGCGGTTGCTTTTCATAGAGTTTGAAGAGCGAAAATTGCAGAATGGTAAACAGTTGACTGTTTCCATTAAATTGAAGCTTCAAAAAAATCATCTGCTACATTGCTTTACGGCAATTGACAGATAGGCTTAGTCTTTAAATAACTCAGCATTGCGCATTGCTGAGCTTGTACAGTCTCAAAGGTTATTTTCTAGTGCGCACTGGGAACACTAATTGAGATAATCTGCGAATCATAAGATTTGCTAGAAAAGTGGAGAAAATTCTTATATTTAATCTTATTGCAACCGGTCTTTCTAGGACCACTATAAACACTATTGTCGGCCTTGTTAATGCAGGCCTTGATATCTCGACAATCATAATGATATTATCAGGAGCACTAAGCGGCTTTGGCGGTGTTCTTGCAGTCATAAAAAAATATGCAACGAAGAAGCTTCTCGGTAAGCTTGTTGGTCTGTAAGAGAACGAGTAAATAAGGAGTAATAACTTGGGCTGCTTTGCAGAAACAATGTGAAGCAGCTGCAGGTTATGAAATGAATTACATGATAAAAATACTACTAATTAAAGAATTTAGAATATTGAACAATGCTTTATTTATTAATATGAGGGAAACTTTTGACTATCTTCCTCAAAAACTTTTATCTTACCTTACGGCCGCTTTGACATTAATTCGATCGATTACAATCTATGTATCGTTTGCTGGTTTGACTGTTCTTTCGCTGAAGGACAAGAGTGTAACACCTTTGCTTACAATGTATTTCTCGTTTTATTTCTGTTTAATATCAGTGTCTTATTCGGATATTCATGAAAGATCTAATCTGCAAGTCCCTTCTCCCTTTCTTTTTTCGAAGAATAAGGTAATTTACGACTACTTTATCCGAGGCAGATTATTCATTGTATATTACTTTCTATTGCTTGCGCTTGCTGAAATAACAAGGCTCATCCTATTTGGAAATCTTCTTCTTTCAATTTCTCTCATTTTGAGCACCTGTCTCATTGCTTACCACCTGCTAAGGAGAAATACTAGTTTTTTTAGCTTTAACAACAATTTTCTTGCCGTTTTATTTGTTATTTTAATTAAGGATTTTTTACCTGAGATTATTAACACGCTAATTTCAGGAAATGTGGACGAATTGTTCAACATATTTAACTCTCGAATACAACTATTGTTTCTTCAAGAGAGTAGTGTTGTGTTGATAGTTACTAGTGTTGCTGAATTTGTTTTACACAGAGTGTTTATAAAACCAGGCAGAGCCTCAGGAGACGGGTTGAAGAAAGATTTTGTGAATAAACTAAATGTTTATACAAGAGGATTCTTGAATTACATCCACTCGCAAAGTTTAAGCAGGAAGCTGAGTCTATTTTTCCCGATGGAGTTTTTAACTCTTACCTTCGCTATTTCATATCTGAATTATCCATATAAGGAGGGAATTCAATTCTTTCTTGAACAGTTACTATTTTTTGTCTATTTGCAGCACAAGGTAACTGAGCTGACATATTTTTTCATATTTTCTGTGACGCCCAGAGAGCGAATTCAGATTCTAAGTAGCTGGCGGAGACTTCTAGTAAGATTTATCAATAAGCTGTCAATACTTCTCATTTTGACCTTACCGCTGCTATTATTTATTATGTTTTTTATTGAAAGCAAGCTCGCTTTCATCGGGATAGCCTTTATCGGGATGGGGATCACAATCAGTCAAGATAATCTTGTTGTAAAAGATTACCATTCGTTAACTGTCAAAAAAATAAGTGCGGTTAAAGTTTTGTACAGTCAGTATTTTTATCTGTTTATTCTTTTGTATATGACTGCTCTTGAAATTACCTTCGACGAAAAGAATAGGAGCTTTCTGCCAGACGGTCAGATTTCCTATATCTTTATGACCTTTGGTCTCATTCTATATTTAATTGTTAAATTTAAATATAACTCAAAAAAAGGATAGTATGGATTTGTCAATATTGTTACCTGTTATGTGGCTATTTATGTCAGTACATTATTTATTAAAACAGTTGCATGAAGAAAAGAGAAGTTTATTTATTATCTGTTTCTTCATATTTAACATTATTTTTATGATTTTCAGCATTTGTTGGACAGTAATCGTGAAATAATAAAGAGATATTTTGTACAAGACGCTCAAAATATATCGAGCACTTGGACATACGTCATTATAAGGGAGAAGAAAATGTTGTCAATAAAAGCCTGCAATATAAGATATCAGGACAAAGTGATACTAAATAAAATACAATTTGATGTCGAAAAGGGAGTGATACAAAACCTTATCGGAAATAACGGTACAGGAAAAAGTACTCTTTTGTCCGCGATGAATGGTGAAATCTTTTTTGACGAAATGTCTATTTTGAAAGATGGGAAAAAAGTCAACCCTAAAAACAACTACGAAATAATCATGATTTCCTCAGATTTTTTCGGCTATGAATTTTTGAGAAGTATTGAATTTATTGAATATATAGGACGTTTATTTCGCCAGGACATTAAGAAAAGTCTAGCTATGGCAGACGCCTTGATGCAAGAGCTTAAGATGACCGAATTTAGAAACATTCTAATAAAAAATTTGTCTCAAGGCACGAAACAAAAGCTTGCCTACATTGCAATGATCGTGACAACTTGCGAAATAGTTCTCTTCGATGAGGCGTTTGAACATATTGATGAAGACTCAATTCGAGTAATCAAGGAAAAATTGGAAGTAGAAAAAAACAAGAGATATATTTTCAATGTTTCACACACAAAAATACTAAATGAGCTTGATCATGCAGACGTAGATATTGAACAAATTGGAGGATATTCATGAGGAGGAAAAAAAGTCTGACGATTGCCGCTACCCTTTCCTCAGTAGGTTTCACCGTGGGAATAATATTGAATCTGGTGCTCTATTCTCCATCATCTTCATTTGTGACAGCAGATTATAGGAGATTTTCAGAAGCATTTGGAGATATTTTACTTCACAATGTGATAGCAGTTTTTCTGATATTAATTTTATCAGTTATTCCGTTTGTCTCAACAATTGTAGTTGTGCTTGCGAATTTTGTTACATTCGGCTTGAGTATAAGCTTTTCGATAGAGAAATTCGGGTTTATAGAATCATTTTTCAGATATTCACATGGAATTTTTGAAATTCCAGCAATCGTCTTAACAATTTCTCTCTCATTAAGAGTTTCTGGATTTATCGTTAGTAAATTAACTGGCGGAGAAAGCAGAAAAATAGATTTCGAGAGAAGCGAGTTTTTAGTAATCGCAGCTTTGTTAAGTGCAGGAGCCTTAGTCGAATCAATCTACTTAACTTAAATCCCCCAAAAAAGAAGGAGAAATCAAAATGACCAAATTAACAACCATTGAAAAAATATATCTAGCAATCTCGCTAATCGTCTTTGTAGCATTTAGTTCTTTTATCCCATATCTGCTTGGTATGGATAAGATAAACAAAGCTGTCGCTGACAATAATGCTGCTGGTATTGAAAATATGGTGGGAGTTGCCTTAGTTTTGGCAGGAGTAATTACATTGCTCTTGACCCTGATAACAGCTTTTATTAACAAAATAATAGTTTATCTTGTCACAAAGCAGAGAGTTTCATTTGGTTATACCCTCTTTATTTACTTGATTTCAGCACTAGTTGTTCAAGTTACTTTTACAACTGTGCAGTTTATCAACAAAGATATGAATCCAGGAGTTGTCACACTTTCAATTCAGTCAATCATGAGAAACGCATTATTTATCGGACTTTTATATCGTAAAATAAAAAAAGGTAAGCTGAAAATGCTGATTACTTTCTTTATTTTAGTGCTGTTAGATCTACTCGTAGCTATTTTCCTGAAGTAAAAAGTTTCAAGAGTATTGGAGCAACTAGAAAAAATGAGGAATATCATGAAAACAGAAAAGCAATTAAAAGATAAAAGAAAATTAATCATATTTCCAGTTATTGCCATAACTGTCATGCTTGGATTGATCACTTTAATCACTTTCAAGAATCTAAAACCAGACAAACAAATTGTGCAGATTAGTACTCATAAAGTTGAGACGAGTGCCAAGCGTCTTTTTAAAGGAATTGTAAGACATTCCCACACGGACAATTATATGTTAGACACTAGTCTGGGCGCTCAACCAACCGTAAAGGTCAAATCAGGACAAAGTATAACTGCTGGACAAGTTATTATGACTTACGATACGAAAGAATCGGATTTTACAAGTCTATCCTATGCTGTTAAAGCAGCAGAGCTCACACTCGCTCAGAATCAGGAAAATGTGGCGACAGCACAGCAGAAAGCGGGCAAACTTCAAGTTAAATACAATCAAGCATTAACAGATAAGGCTGCTTTAACAAGTCACAACTCTACTGTGACGAATCATGTTGACCCTGCTGCCATTCAGGCGCAAATCATAAGTAATAGTGAGGCAATTAAGCAACAAGATTACGTCATACAAACGGCACAGTTAAATCTAGAACAGGCTCAGGCTACTTTGTCGAATGTTCAGCCGAACGAATCTTCTCCATCAAATCTTAGGTCTGATTTGACCAGTCTTGAATACGCTGTAAAGCAGGCGGAGCTTGCTCTATCACAAGCTCAGAACACAATGCAAGATCTTCAAGAACAAGCTTCAAGTTTCAAAACTCAGCATCAACAGGCACTTGAAGATCAAAAAGCCGCCCAAGACAATGAAACTCAGCTTGAAAACTCCCAAGATTCAAGTGCTGTACAAGCAGAAATAGACAGCAATGACCAGAATATTCAACAGCTGACTCAGTCAGTTGCGACAAATTCTCTAGCTTTACAGTCTGCTCAGGCAAGTCTAGCAGAAGCTCAGCGAACGGGACAAGTTACGGTAAAGGCAAAAAACTCTGGTGTTGTGAAGCTGGGTGATCCCGATGACACGAGTAAACCTTTGATTAGTATTTCAAGTACAGTGACTGTCGTCACAGGGCAAATTTCTGAGTTTGACTATGATAAATTAAAGGTGGGTGATAAGGTTCAGATTAAGACGATTAATCTCCAGCAAACAATTTCTGGTGTTGTAGCTTCAATTGATACAACACCAACTAGTGGAAGTACATCTGAGACAACGAGTTCAACTTCTTACTATACTTTTACAATCACTCCGTCTAAAAATCTTCAAGTTGGAAATAATGTCCAGATTTCACTTTCTGATGACACTCTGCATATCCCTTCATCAGCAGTCAAAGATGGTTATGTCCGACTTAAGAAAGACGGGAAGTTTGTCAAAAAAGCAGTAAAAACTCAGGCAGCGTCAAATGGTAAATTGCTGGTTATTTCAGGCCTTAAAGCGGGCGATGTTATTGCAGAAGACGGAGAAGTCAAATGATTCGACTGGAACATGTAACAAAATCATTCCTCATCAATAAAGAGCCCTTCCTTGTCCTCAAATACCTCAATTTCTCAGTTAGAGCAGGCGAATTCATCGGTATTCTGGGGAGGTCAGGTTCTGGAAAATCGACATTGTTAAATCTGATTGGATTTTTGGACGCGAAATTCGACGGCAACTATTACTTTGAAGACAAATTGATCAGTGATTACAGTGATGATGAGCTATCAAGTATTCGTAATCACAATGTCGGCTTTGTTTTTCAGAATTTCGGCTTGATTGAAAATATGACAGTTCGACAAAATGTGGCTGTTCCTTTGATGTACAGTGGTGTTTCAGCAAGAAGCTCCAAAGAAAAAGTGGAAGCAGCCTTATCAAAAGTTGGTTTAGCTGATTTTATGGATCAATCTGTTCGATTGCTTTCCGGCGGGCAGCGCCAAAGAGTAGCTGTTGCTCGCGCTATTGTCAATCAGCCAAGTTTCATCATTGCGGACGAGCCGACAGGCGCTTTGGACAGTCATACTTCTCGAGAAATCATGGATCTTTTCCAGGCATTAAATCGCCAGGGAACGACCGTTATTTTGGTGACACATGATGAAAGTCTCAAAAGTTATTGTGACCGAGTGATTCATTTGCTGGACGGGGAGATTGTAGAATGAAATTTCGGATGATCTTGCAGAATGCTTATTTGGCACTTCGACAAAACCTGCGTCGAAGTCTCCTGACAATGGTGGGAATCATCATTGGCGTCTCGGCAGTCATTACGATTTTGTCATTAGGCAACGGCTTTAAAAGCTATACAATGAAAAATCTGACTCAGTCAAATTCGCAGAATGTCGGTGTAGAGATTAGTTTTATGGCAGATGACCTTACGAGTGTAGGGAATTTTTTTACTGAATCTGATTTGCATCTGGCAGAGACAGTTTCAGGTGTTGACTCTGCAGCCTATGTTAAGAATGATTCGACCGCAGTCATGCAGGATTTCTATTTTGGGACGACGAGATATTCAAAGACGGTGGGACTGGTAAAAAAATCAGAAGAAAGTATTGATGTCGGTCGTAATCTTACAGAAGAAGATAATGAGGTGCTCGAGAGAGTTGCGGTTGTCTCAAGCGATTTAGCTCGCAAAATTTCTTCAGAGAAAGGGGAAGTTCTGGGTTACGGCTTGTCAATCGATGGCGAACTCTATACGGTTGTGGGTATTTTTTCCGGGAACAGCAATGATTTATTGACAAATGGCGATGTTGAGATTCCAGTGAAAACTTACAATTATTTTCACTCTCAAAACAAAAGTATTTCGGCCATCAGAATTAAAGTGGGAGCAGGCCACAAGCCCAGCACAGTTGCCGACAAAGTGGTACAGAAACTAACAGAAAGCGGAACGATGACAAGCCAGGGAAGCTATTCAACGTTAGATATGTCAGGTTTATTGGATGGAATTAGTAAGATTTTATCAGCCTTAACCTTATTTATCTCAGGAATTGCCGGCATTTCACTCTTTATTGCCGGTGTTGGTGTGATGAACATGATGTACACCTCAGTCAGTGAACGCACTCAAGAAATTGGCGTCAGGCGTGCCATGGGCGCAAGGAAATCTGATATCAGACAGCAGTTTCTGGCAGAGGGACTGTTGTTGACTGTCTCATCTGGGGTCATCGGTTATATCATTGGCTACTTGATTGCGCTTTTGATTTCACAATTTTTACCTTTCCAAGTTGTCCCAGATTTATTCACGATCTCCCTGGCTGTTGGAATTACCACGGCTCTGGGATTGATTTTCAGTGTTGCACCAGCAAATTCAGCCTCAAGAAAAGAGGTCGTAGAAATCTTAAGGTAGAAACTGCAACGCCCTACAAAAGACTGAATTGCCGAAAAATTCTGATATAATAGCCTTAAAAGGGAAGTTTTAAGTATGGGTAATAAATATTACAAACTGCTCAAAGAGAATTACCAAACCAAAGAAAATGTTCTGACAGAAATCATCAACCTCAGCGCTATCTGTGAGCTCCCAAAAGGCACGGAGCATTTCGTGAGCGACTTGCATGGCGAATTTCTAGCTTTTGATCACGTCTTGAGGAATGGCTCTGGCGGCATCAAGGAGAAAATCAGAGAATGTTTTCCCAACTTTTCTGCGGCTGAAGTCACTGATCTGGCCGTTCTGATTTATTACCCGAAAGAAAAACTTATTCAGGTGATTGCAGACAAGAAACCTGAAAACCTGCCTTCCTGGTACCAAGTGGTAATCATTCAGCTCCTGCAAGTGCTCGTGCTGGTTGGCGGAAAATACACTCAGTCTAAAATTCGTAAGGCGCTCCCATCTCAATTCAGCTACATTATCGAGGAGCTTTTGGACGAAGTGGACAATGAAGCCGAGAAAAAAGAGTATTTTGCCTCCATCATCCAAAAGATTATCAGTTTGGGACAGGCGCAGGCTCTGATTGAGGCGCTGGCAAATACCGTACGACGGCTGACAATTGATCATCTTCACGTGGTAGGCGACATCTACGACCGAGGTCCTTATCCTGATTTGATTATCGATCGCCTGATGACGCTGCCCTCCGTGGACATTCAGTGGGGGAATCACGATATCATTTGGATGGCAGCAATGGCAGGTTCACGCCTAGCAATGATGAATGTCGTACGTATCTGCGCGCGTTATGGAAATCTAGACATCATTGAGGACCGGTACGGGATTAATTTGCGACCACTGATTGATTACTCACAGAAATATTACCATCCAGCTGACGCGTTCGCAGCCAAGTTAGATGAGAAGGAGCGTTTGTCAATCTCCGCTCATGAGCAGGGAATACTCAACGTCCTTCAGCAGTCAACGGCGATTTTACAGTTTAAGCTGGAATCTCAGCTGATTCAGCGTCGGCCGGATTTTGGGCTTGAAGCGCGTGATCTTTTGCATAGAATTGATTATGACAAGCAGGAAATCAGGCTTGATGACCGTAAAACCTACCAGTTGGAGAACTTTCATGCGCCGACAATTGCGGATACTGCTCATCCAGAAAAACTAACAGACGAAGAAGAACAACTGTTGGAGAAGCTAATGCAGAGCTTTCAGAGCTCGGAAAAGCTTCGCAGGCACACTGATTTTCTTCTGAAAAAAGGTTCAATTTACCTCTGCTACAATGATAATTTGCTGATTCACGGCTGTATACCGCTGCATGAAAACGGGGATTTTAAGTCTTTCCGCGTGGAGGGACATTCCTATTCTGGGAAGGCGCTCTTGGACTTCTTTGAACAAAAAGTTCGGGAGAGTTTCAAAAATCCTAAAGAAGGTAAAGATCTAGCCACCGACCTGCTCTGGTACCTTTGGACTGGTGAGTGCTCGTCGCTCTTCGGCAAAGCGGCGATGACCACTTTTGAGCGCTACTACATCAAAGACAAACATACACATATTGAAAAGAAAAACGCTTACTATCAGTTGAGAAATGATGAAGAAGTGGTTTCCAGACTGCTTGAGGCCTTCGGTCTTTCCGAAGAAGGGCACATTATTAATGGCCACACGCCTGTAAAGGAAAAAGACGGCGAAAACCCGATAAAAGCAGGTGGTCACTTGATTGTGATAGACGGCGGTTTCTCCAAGGCCTACCGTAAGGAGACTGGAATTGCTGGCTACACATTACTTTACAACAGTTTCGGCATGCTGCTCGTGGCGCATCAGCCCTTCAAAGGGATTGAAGATGCTGTAGATAAAGGACTTGACATCGTTTCTTCTGTCCGACTCGTTGATCAAGTCAAGCATCGTAAGCGCGTCAAAGATACCAATGTCGGTCAGAAACTGCTGGAAGACATCAAAGACTTGGAATATCTTTATGAGCATATGGATAAGGATTAACTGAACATTATTCAAAAATCAAAAGACCAAACTCTCAGTCATAACGAATTTGGTCTTTCAATTTACAAGTCAGCAGGAATTACTGCAAAGCAGGCGCCTCAACCTCACTTACTTCAGTGACAGCGACATCTTCTGCTTTCTTTATCCAGCCCTTACCATCAATGATACGACTCAGCATCATACCTACACCTACATCACCTGTCGCGTTAATGGCAGTCGCTGGAGCATCCGTGATCGTTCCGATTAAAATCATGATTGGAATAGACACTTCAGGGAAACCGAAAGCTGAGACAATGAAGATCTCACCAGTGTATCCGCCTGCAGGAATTGCTCCCATGACACAAGAAGCCAGCACAGAAACCGCGATTGCGATAATGATATTCTTGGGATTAGACATATCAACGCCGAAGACACTACTCATAAAGACAATTTTCAAAATCTGAATAAGCACCGCACCATCCTTGTGTAGGTTTGCCCCCAACGGAATCGTCAGACTGTTAATCTCTTCAGATAAGCCGATTTTCTCGCCGGCAATGAGATTTGTCGGGATTGCAGCCGCACTTGAACACGTACCTAGAGATGTCAAAGTCGGAGGAATGATATATTTGAAGAAACTCCTGATGCCTTCACGCCCAGCCCCAATAAAGGCCATGATTACACTAGATGCGAAATAATAGACTACAGAGGCAATGAAGAAGATGATGATCGCCCGTGACAGCGGACCGACGATTTCAGAACCCTGCTGCCCAATCAGAACTGCGAAGAAGGAGCCTAATCCGAGCGGTGCAAGGAGCATGACGTAACCGACAATCTTGATAATAACTTTTGAAAGTTGATCAATGACCTCGGTAACCTTTGCGGTCTTTTCCCCCAAGCTTGAAAGTGCAATCCCGAAAATAATCGTGAAGACAATCAGCGCCATCAGACTCTGACGCGACCAAAGCAGAGGGAAATCATTCACGGTCAGCATAGACAGAATATCAATATTTGCCTTGCCAGCATCAATTTTCTGAGTCATATCAAGGACAACGCCTTTAGAAGGATCAAATATCATCGTCACAATGAGCATGTAAATCGCTGCCAGAATTCCTGTCACTATGAAGAGTGTAAACATGATGCCGAGGATCTTTCCCAGCCTTTTAGTACTCTTCATGTTAGAAATTGCCGAAACCAGTGACGTAAAAATCAGGGGTACGATACAGACGTAAAGAAGATTTAGGAAAATCGTCGCAAAAGGCTGCAGAACTTCTGCTTTCGGGCCGATGAAGCCTCCGAGAACAGCTCCAGCAACCATTGAGGTCAGCAAAATAATGGACGACCGATAGTTTTTAAGGACACGCATTGCTTTTACTCACTTTCCAATTTTGCCAGCTCTCTCGTAATCTGATCGGCTGCAAATTTGACATATTTCGGGTCTGTGGCCATATTCAGCCGCACAAAACCTTTGCAGGCGTCACTGAACCATTCGCCGAAGTCAATGGCCAGATGACACTTATTCTGGATGAAGTCTTTTGTATCTTCAGGCTTGACATAAGCTGTCAAGTCAATCCACATCAAGTAAGTTGCCTCAAGTTCAGTTACGACAACCTTTGGGAACTTCGTCGTCAATTCAGTTTTCAAATAATTAAAGTTGGATTCTATCGTATCCAGCAGGCCTTCCAGCCAGTCTTCGCCGCCTTTATATGCAGCTTCAGCCGCAACAATTCCCAAAATACTTAGCTCCACCTGATTAAAGGCTTTCATACGCAAGTCGTATTCTGCCCGCAGCTCGGGGTCAGGAATAATCACATTTGAGTTCAGCAGACAAGCCAAATTGAAAGTCTTCGAAGGTGCTGTCAGCACAATCAGATTCTTGTGATAAGCACCATTGTTCACGCTCAGGCTAGACACAAACTTGCGTCCGCCCAATAGAATATCCTGATGAATCTCATCAGAAACCACGAGCACATCATGTTTCGCGCAAATACTCAGCACCTGATCAAGCTCTTCTTCTGACCAAATGCGTCCTGCTGGATTGTGCGGCGAGCAGAGAATAAAAAGCTTAACAGATTCAGAAACAATCTTCGCTTCGAAATCCTCCAAGTCCATGTAATAACGGCCGTCAATTCGCTTGAGCTCTGAACGCACCAGCTTACGATGCGTATCAATTGCCGCATTGTGCATCGGATAGTAAACTGGCGACTGAATAATCACACCATCGCCTTCTTTAGTGAATGCATTCACACAATTGTAGAAAGACGCCACAACACCTGGTGAAAAGCGAATCCAATCCTTTTCAACCACAGTATCATGATGCTTTTTCTGCCAATTGATAAATGCTTCATAGTAACTGTCTGGTGCCATCGTGTAGCCGAATACGCCATGATCCACGCGCTCATGCAATGCTTCCTGAACTACTTCCGGCACCTTGAATTCCATGTCAGCTACCCACATTGCTGTCAGATCTGGATCACCAAACCTGACGCCCAAAGCATCCCACTTAAGAGAAGCAGTGCCATGGCGCTCTACAGCGTAGCTTTTTACAAATTCTTCAGATTTCATCTTTTTACCTCTATTTTTTATTTTTCGCAGATAGTTTAGAGCCTTTACTATCTTTCAGAGTTATTATAGCGCTTTCATATGGTTTGTCAACAGATATGGGGAAATATTATATAGTTTCGGGACTAAACCATAAGATATGTTGAAAATTCCGCTTCCCTTTCACTAGAACAATGTGTATAATGGGAATAAGTAGAGACAGGGGAAAGAATAAATGGATAACAGTGAAAAAAGCATTAATCAGCAGAGAGACTCAGTTGATGAACAGTTTAGACTCTTAAATAAACGGCATAACAACATTTATCAATTTGTCATTTTATATTACAATTACATCATCTCAAAGCACGACTACGGGACTGGCGAATCCCTCTCAATGATCGAGTCCCATACCATTACCTACATTGAAGAAAACCCGGGAACGACAGTCAGTGAACTCGCTCAGTTCTGGAGTAAAACCAAGGGTGCGGTTTCACAGACTGTCACGAAACTCATTGACAAAGGCTACATTGTCAGAAAACAGTCTGAGCAGAGCGCCAGAGTTTACCACCTTTATGTGACTGAAAAAGGGCTCAAACTCAGTAAAGCACACAAGCTTTACGACACCATAGACATTGCCAAAACCATCGGCCAACTCTTGGAAACACGAACAACCGAAGAAATCGAAACTTTCTTCAAAGTGCTCCATGATTACATTCCATTGCTGAAAAATGATTTCAAGTGACAGCTCATAAAAAAGTACAAATAAGAGAGGAAACCAAAAAACAGAGGAGTGAAGAAAGAAAAATAAATAGACAAAACATAATAAATTGACCTAAAACTTTTCAAGAATCTTGAGATTTTTTGAAATGATAAATTGGCTAGCCCACTTCTGATTGATATTGTTTATTCTTAGAATTCCAAATAAGTTTTGTACAGCCTGCAAGATTACTAAGATAAAAAAGTTGATTTAGAAAACATTTGTCTCTAAAACTGTGTTATAATTTTATCGTTATGTTCTGATTTTGTCGTTTCAAGGATCAGAAACTACATTTGCGGAAGAGGGTATTTTTATGCGAAATCTTATGAAGAGATATGCTTTTCTGATTATCAAAATTTTCCTGCTGGCTGCTTTTATTGTCTTTGTTGGTCTTCATACAAAGTCTTGGAATATTGTCGGTCTAGGTTTACTCGAGTTTATTGCGATTTTTTGTTTTCAGGGGCTTATTCCAGGTAAAAACCGGTTTTTAAGGGTGATTAAATATTTGCTGACTTCGCTTTTACTGTTTTTGAGTTTGGCAAATTTGACTGTTTATCTGTTCTCTGGGACTTTTGTGTCCTATCTGATGACGTCGAATACAGAAAACTTGAGTGCCATAAGTTCAAGCATCCCTTTATATGTTACAGCGATTGTCTACATCGTGATTGCCGCGTTTTTTCCGATGCGGCTTGATTTTGAACAGGTGTTGCCGTCAATATTTGAGAAAATGCCAAAGTTAATTAGGAATCGCTATTTTTTCTTTACTGTACTTTTAGCGATTTCATTGCTGATCTGGATTCCGACGAATCTTTATGGTCGCTTGAAAACGCCGGTTTTTGCCTATACGACCTATTTGCACGAAGCGGTGAAAATGTCGAATTTAAGATCGGATAATGTTTCTAATAAAGAGCTAAAGGCAATTGAAAAAGAGTTTCGACATGAAACGATTGATTCAGGTATCAACACGCCTCAGAATTCTATGAATGTTATCATTGTCTTTGCAGAAGGCTTCAGCTCAGAGGTAATGTCTTATGATGGCGGAAAATTGACACCGCAGCTCAACCAATTTTCAGCTGAAACTGATAATTTTATCAACTATTTCAATCAAACGGCAGCCACATACAAAGGCGTTCGCGGCCAGCTTTTTTCATCGCAGCAATTTGATAATGGCTATGAAAACGGCAGCAGCAAGATTAAGCAGAACCTTGAGACACCTTTGACCTCTGTTCAATCAATATTAGCGGATTATGGCTACCAGACAGAATTTTTCAATCCAGAGCCCAACGCTGAAGTCTGGGCAGATTATGTTTCAAACCTGGGCTTTCAAAAAGTGTTGAGCAGCTCAACTCCGAGCAAAGCTGAAGAATCCTATGTTGATGACCAGAGGAATTTTCAGAAACTCTTTTCTGAAGCTGAAAAACTAAATGACTCAGGCCAGCCCTTTATGTTGGCGACTTATACTTTCGGCACTCACTTCAGTCTTGATGACAGTAAAACAACTTATGGAGACGGGAAAAATGCACTCTTAAATAAATTCCACAATATGGACAAGTCTTTTGGCGAATTCTGGAGTAAGTTTAAAAAGAGTGAATTGGCAGATAATACGATGGTCATTTTCACATCGGATCACGCCACTTTTCCAGACGCGCAGTATCGATCTACCTTTAACACAGGCCGCAGTTACTTTTTATCCACCATTCCTTTGATGATTTATTATCCAGAAATACAGCCGCAGACTTTCGATGCTAAAAGCAGAAACACGCTTGGATTAGCGCCGACTATTCTTGATTTGATAGGCGTTTCAAAGGCTGAAAACTATTTCTTGGGCACGTCACTTTATCTTGATGAGCCGACATCATTTGAGTTTATCACCGACCTCTCGCCAGCCTATTACGGGACGAAAGACGTGACAGAGCAGGAAGTTCGTGAGAATAAAGATCTGACGTCACAAGATGTCAAAACGCTGGATAAGCTGCAGGATTTTTATAAATTATCTTTAAACGAGTAAAGATAATATTGATCGTCATGGAAATTTCGGCAAACTTGTCTTAGGCAGTAAAATGTTATAATATTGAGAAAATGGAACAGGCTAAGACAAAAGGATTAGTTCTTTATGCACGCCCATACAGGGAGCGCGACCGGCTTATCAAGATTTATACAGATAAATTCGGCAAGCGCCAGTTTTTCGTGAAAAATGCTGCAAAATCTAAGTTTGCAGCTTCTTTGCAGAGTTTCACAAATGCAGAACTACTTGTGACGATCAGTGATTCAGGTTTTTCATTTATCAATGATGTCAGTGAAGTCAAGCATTTTCAGCACATTTTGGATGACATTTTTGTCAATGCTTCTGCCAGCTATGTTGTGAGTTTGGCAGATATTGCAGTCGCAGATGGAGAACATGACATTGCGCTTTTCAACTTTCTCATACAAGTGCTGACGCAAATGGATCAGGGAAAGGATCCGCAGATTCTGACGAATATTTTTGAGCTGCAAATATTATCTCGCTTTGGAGCAGGTCTCAATCTGTCAGAATGCGCGATTTGCGCTCGACAAGATTTGCCGATGGATTATTCCTTTGCCTATAATGGCTGTCTTTGCCGAGATCATTTTTCCATGGACATTCATCGTTTACATATTGCGCCGAATGTGATTTTCTTGGCCAATCAATTTCTCAGCCTGTCATTGATAAACTTGG
Organism: Streptococcaceae bacterium; assembly: GCA_031285775.1. Lineage (GTDB taxonomy): Bacteria > Bacillota > Bacilli > Lactobacillales > Streptococcaceae > Lactovum. Next base: position 26,612 of record JAITVN010000053.1, read on the forward strand.
AGAAAATAAATGTAAAGACTGAGATGAAGCGACAGCTCAGAGCATTCATTGACCAGCTCTACGATGAATACGTCGGCATTACAACGAAGGCCAAGAAGTTTCTAGATCACATGGATGATTGGGCTGGCATCATGAAAAATAATAAGGAAAATCAATGATGAAGAAATTGAGTATTATAATGCCCGTGTACAACGCGACTGCACAGCAATTGACGAGGGCTCTATCTTCAGTGAATAACCAGATTGGAATTGATTTCACACAGGTAGATATTCATCTGGTAAATGACGCGGGTGAAAAGATTGAACCAGTGCTTTTCAAGCCGCACGAAAATTTAGACATAAAGCTTTATCATTTGCTTCAGAACGGCGGTTCTGGCCATGCCAGGCAATATGGCATCGACCATTCAGATGGTGAATATGTCATGTTTATGGATTCAGACGATGCGCTTTACAGCGTCTGTGTGCTGCGTGACTTTTTTGAACTTCTGCAGAAAAATGGCGAACATCAGATAATTTCAGGTAAATTTCTTTATCAGTCAAGAGCTGATAATGGAGAATTTAATTATCAGGTTTCAAACACTGACAACGCTTTCGTGTTGCATGGCAAGTTTTTTCAGCGTCAATTTTTGGAGCAGACTGGGCTTCGTTTTCATCCGAAATTGCGGAACTATTATGACGATCATTATTTTGTCGGCTTAGCCTGTACTATGTCTAAAGATATTTTTAGTTTAGACAGCATTGTTTACGCCTGGCTCTGGAACTCAAGTTCTCTGACCAGAAACGATGCAGGTCGGCTGGAACAATGGCTTGCAGGTGCAGATGAACTGCGCTATCGTCTGGAATTTCTTAAAGAAAATCAGCGAGAAATTGCTTCGCTCTTTGATTCATGCCTTGCCAGCTACACCAATACTTATAAAAGCTATGCGGATTTCCCTGAGGCAGAACAATTTCGCTTTAAAATGAAGATCCGTCAGTTGTTCGACGAATTCCCCGAACTTTATGAAATGCTTCCTGGTCGGATAAATGTAGGCCAGGGTTACCTTTACAGTGTTCTGAGATCAGAAGCTTTTCATGAATTTATCCACTGGGTTTTTGCGGAAGATTGAACTATTACTCATTTTTTAGGACACTCATGTTATTTTTGTAGAAAAAGTGATTGTCAGAAAACTCCAGCTTGAACTTCAAAAAAATGTATTCTCCTGAAGTGGAAAGCATTATTTTTAAAGCCTGACCGAATATATTCAGTTTTAACAGCGCTATTATAGACTAAGAATAGAGAAGAATTTCTCTTTTTTTAATATTTTATTAATTATAAAAATTGACTATAAACAAAAGTACATATGTTGACCAAGACTATACGTAGAAGTGGTTGAAAATTATCATTTGATATCATATAATTTAACTATGAAAAAATCTAATGTTTGTTTCATTTCTCTAACATGGGAATAGAAGAATTTAAAAAAGAGATTTAAAAATTAGAAGAAAGGAGTACAGATGAAAAAAATTAGAAAAGAATTATTTGAAACAGGAGCAGCTTTGCTGTTAGCAAGCGCAGAAATAATGGGTGTTGAAGGCGTTCGTGCTGACGTCACAAGCCCTAAGCAGATAAATGTAGATACCTATTCGGCTGATGATGTCACAAGGAATAGCGTTAACATAACCCCAGCAAACCTTTCAGATTATTTTACCACCCATGGAAGCAGCACAATTGACCAAGGTATAGCCACGTTGACTCCAGATGAGCCGAATATGGTCGGAAATGTAACGTTGAACACAAAGATTGATCTGAGTCAAGACTTTACACTCAACGGAATGGTAAAATTAGGAACAAAGACTAAAGATAAGGGAGGAGGAGACGGCATAGGCTTTGTCTTCCAGCCTGGAGATACTGGAAATGTCGGAGGAAATGGTCAATACCTTGGACTGGGCGGTCTGCCGAATGCCTTTGGTTTTAAACTAGATACCTATTACAACGGTCTTTCAGGAGGCTGGAAGGCGCCTAACGGAACTGATCCTTTTGATCCGGCAGTTATTAATGGACTTAATGGTGGAAATGTCGTACAGAACGGAGACACAAATAGTGCCTTTGCAGACTTTATGTCCACAGATGCTTCAGGAAACATGAGTACAAATCCGACCCCTGGAGGAACGCCAGCAAAGGAAATACCTCTTTATCCTCAGTTTGAGTCTTTTAATATCATCTATACAGCTTCAAGCCATACTCTGACAGTTCAGTATGCAGGTATAAGCGGAAGTGAGGATATAAGCTCACTGATACCCGCAAGCGGAAAAGTTTCATTTTCTATCACAGGCTCTACTGGCGGAAACTTCAATCTTCAGCAAGTCGAGATCAACAACTTTTCTTACACGAAAGCGCAAGGAACTGTGACGGTCAGGTATGAAGACCAGAACGGCAATCCGATTGCTGATCCAAAAGTTCTAACTGGTGATGTCGGCTCATCTTTTATGGCTACTCCGTTAGCAAATGTTCCAGGGAAATACACCCTTTCCGCTGTCCGCGGTGATAAGGGCGGTCTATTTACAGCTGATGACCAGGAGGTCATATTTGTATACAATGTGGACTACCAAGTTTCTGCGCCGCACGTTGTGACTGAGACGGTCAAATACGTGGATGAAAATGGTAAGGTGCTTGCAGATCCAGCCTCACAGAAAGTCACAGTTGTAAGCGTGACCGATCCTGTCAGCGGCAATAAGACTTATTATTTCAAACAGGGTGATCAGCCAGCTCCGACGACGGATCAATACGGGAAACTGGATAATTCTTGGAGCGTAGGTGGCGCTAGTCTTCCAGCTATTGCTAACCCGGCAGTAGCAGATTATCATGTTGTATCAACGACCGACCCTGCCAACGATTTAACGCAAACAACGGCTCAAAAGGTTGATGATAGTAGCAAAGATCTGAATTTCACAGTGACTTATGCCCATGACAAGGGCAGTGTGACCGTTCATGCCGTGGACATAAACGGTAATGTCCTTCTAAAGACACCTATTACGATCTCAGGCAATGATGGAGACACATACACAACTACAGCGCCGGCCATTCCGAATTACAAACTGGTTCAAACACTCGGAAATAATAAAGGAATCTACTCCAAGAGTAGCCAAGATGTGACTTACGTTTATGCGATTGATTACAAAGTCTCTAGTTCACAAGTCATCAATGAGACAATTCATTATACTGATAAAAACGGCAATAAACTTTCCGATGATTATAAGAATAATGTAAGCTTTGTGACAGTGACCAATCCAGTAACAGGAGGAGAAACTGTTTATTATAAGGCAGGTGATAACAAGAAACCCGAAGTTGACAATAATGGGCTTCCAGACAATACTTGGACTAAATCAGATCAATTCACCTTTGAAGCCGTGACAAATCCAACAATTGATGGTTATCATGTTGTTTCTACGACAGATAAAGATTCAAATCTGACTGAAACGGCAGAAAAACAAGCTTCAGCAAACTCAAAAGATTTGAGCATTGACGTGGTTTATGCCAAAGATGAAGAAGAGGTAATTCCGCCTGTTAACCCAAGTGAACCTACTAAACCTTCAAAACCAGCTAAACCAGCTAAACCAGCTAAACCAGAACAACCCGCACAACCAGTTAAGCCAGAACAACCTGTAAGACCAGAACAGCCAGTGAAACCAGAACAACCTGTAAATCCAGTTAAACCCGCACTGCCAGAACAACCCGCAAAATCAGTACAGCCTGCAAATTCAGCAAGACTGGGGCAAACAGCCAAGGGTGAAGCACGAGCATTCAGTTTGCTTCCTAGAACTGGTGAAAGAAGTGGTTTACTCGGTGTGGTAATTGGTGTCGGAGTACTAATATTAGCTGCTTTGGGACTGAAAAGAAAAACTGATTAAGTAATAATAACTGCTGAAAATCAAATCAGCAGTTATTTATTTTATGGTAAAAAAAAGCAGTCAATTGAAAGACTGCCAAACTGCAATAAGTCTGAGAAAAATTGTTTCTACTAGGCGAGCCTGGTAAGAAAGCATCATTATTCACAGGTTTATGAGTTGTAATTATTTAGTGACATTGATCGCTTGAGGTCCGCGAGGGCCATCTTCAAGATCAAAATTGACTTTTTGGCCATCTTCAAGAGTTTTGAAGCCGTCGCCTTGGATAGCTGAGAAGTGTACGAATACATCTTTGCCGTCTTCAGTTGTGATGAAGCCGAAGCCTTTGGTTGCGTTGAACCATTTAACTGTTCCAGTTGCCATTTTGTGAATCCTTTCATTTAAGTTAATTCGTTTTTAGAAAAGGAAACACAGCCGTGAACAATTTCTTTAAACAAAAATTACTCTACTATGTTATCATAATTATATTGAAAAATAAAGCTAAAATTCGCGCCAATGTCCTATTAAAAATGCGAAATTTCATATCGAATGAGAAAAAACAAGAAACTTTAGAAATATTGTCTAAATTAGTTTTATCGAATAATTTTGTGAATTCAGGGAGTATTGGTCTTTTTATGAACACAGAGTTTGAATTTGAATTATTTGAATTATTTAGAATTTGCAAAGATAAAAAAAAGAAAATTTTCGTTCCAAAAACATTTTCTCATCATCAAATGGCCTTTATTGAACTTGAAGAGAAAACAATCACAGATTATTTGGCTGGCGATCTCGAAAGACAAAGTGAGACACAGCAGCTGGCGCGCGGCAAGTTTGGGATTTGGGAGCCGCGCTGGGGAATTGCAGGCGTTCCGGATTTGATTGTCGTTCCTGGTGTCGCATGGAATTCGAAGGGCCATAGAATCGGATACGGCGGCGGATTTTATGATCGTTATTTGGCAAATTTCAAAGGACACACCGTCAGCTTGATTTATGACTTTCAGAAAGCGGAATTTGAAGCAGAACTACATGATATAGCAGTGAAGGAGATTTTCAGTGTATAGTTTAGAACTAGGATTTAATCGTAAGCACCTTGCAACTTACATACTATTGGGCGCGACGACGCTTGTCTGGCTGACGCAGCTTATTCTCTACGGCGGCAATGTAGCTGGGGCTCAAAACCTGCTGAATGCCGGCGCCTTATGGGGGATAGAAATTATCCTCCATCCGCTGGAGATTTGGCGCTTGTTCACGCCGATTTTTGTTCATCTGAGCTGGTCGCATTTTCTGATGAATATGTTCACCCTTTTGATGATTGGACGCATTGTCGAGGAAGAGTTCGGCAGTGCACGTTTTGCCGAAATTTATTTGCTGTCGGGTGTGTTTGCAAATGCGGCGAGCTTTTTCCTGTCAACCAATACGATTTCAGCGGGCGCCTCCACTTCTTTGTTCGGCATATTTGGTGCCATGGGCACGCTCGGTTATTTTACCGGAAGTCCAAGGCTCAAGGAAGTCGGACAAGGCTTTCTTGTGCTGATTGTGATTAATCTGCTTTTGAACATTTTCCAGCCAGGTGTCGGTATTGTCGGACACATTGGCGGAGTTGTCGGCGGCGGACTCTTGGCAGGTGCTTGGCCGCCTGCACGCTATAAAAAATGGGTACCGAAAAATGTTCGGATTATCTGCACAGCGATTGTGATTCTGCTTTTTGTGCTGTTTCTCGTGCTGACGTTCAGCCGCTATTAGGCGCACCTCACATCTTTGTTAATTCAACTGATTTCGGTGCGCCTGGAACGAGTAAGCAGACTCTTAGTGCTTTAGCACTTAGAGGTCGCTTTCCCCCTCGGGGGTAAATTTCTACGCTTCAAAGCGGGCGCGCCTCACATCTTATGTGATATAATTGAGAAATGAATAAACTTCGCGGATTTGAGATTGTCTCAAAGTATAAAGATGCTGGAATTAAACTTCCACAGCGGGCCACTGGTCAAGCAGCTGGTTATGATCTTGAAGCGGCTGAAACTGTCAGCATTGCGCCTGGAGAAATCAAGCTGATTTCAACTGGATTGAAGGCTTATATGCAGCCGGGAGAAGTACTTTACATGTACAGCCGTTCTTCCAACCCAAGAAAAAAAGGTCTTGTCCTGATAAACGGTGTGGGCGTTATTGATGCAGATTACTATAACAATCCTGATAACGAGGGCGAAATGTTCTTTCAGATGTATAACATCACAGAACGTGAGGTGATCGTAGAAAAAGGCGAGCGTATCTGTCAAGTTGTGTTCATGCCATTTCTCGTGGCTGATGGTGACGATGAAGTTGAAAAAGCTGAACGCGCCGGCGGATTCGGCAGCACAGGGAATAAATAAGTATGTCGGCAAACTGTTTAATTTGTGACCGCATTGCCCTCATTAAAAAAGACAATAACCCCTATTTTGTCAAGGAAATGGATACAGGTTATGTTGTCATCGGTGACCAGCAGCATTTTTACGGTTATACACTTTTTCTCTCAAAAGTTCATGTGACAGAAATTCATTATCTAGAACATGATGTCAAGCTCAAACATCTTGAAGAAATGTCAATTGTTGAAGAAGCTGTCGCCAAAGTTTTCGATGCAGAAAAAATGAATCTGGAAATGCTTGGGAATGGCGATACACACGTTCACTGGCACTTGTTTCCTCGGAGAAAAGGTGATTTGCTGCCTTGGGCTGAGAAAGGCCCCGTTTGGTGGATGCCGCTGGAAGAAATGCAAAATGCTGTACCGACAGATGAAGAATTAAAAGAAATGGTCAAGCGATTGCGTGCAGCGCTTGATAAAGCGTAAAGTGAAAAATGGCAAAAGAAATACCAGAAGAACTAAAAAATTACAATAAATATCCAGGCGAACAAACTGTCGTCCTGCCAGCAGAACACGTTAAAATCGGAGAGAAGAATTTTCGTCTGGTCAAAAATTACAAAGAAGGATTTGACGCTTTAGCGCTGGAACAACGTTATGGTCATGTTTTTGACAAGTTTGACTATGTTGTCGGCGACTGGGGACATGAACTTCTGCGCCTGCGCGGTTTTTATGAAAATAAGCACAAGCATGTTGATGCGGATGAAAAGATTGACCATCTCGCTGATTACCTGCAGGAATACTGTGCCTACGGCTGTGCCTATTTTGTTCTACATCGTGAACGTTCTGAGGGAGAAGTGGACAAGCCCTTTGTTGCGGACAGAGAAGACCTACAGACACCGAAAAAAGCCCGTCAGCGCAATCACACCAACAAAAACCGCGAGGGTCGTGAGAATCGGCAATCAAACCGCAGCCGCACAGATGACGGTTTCACAACAGTCAGACCTGACAGTGGGACGAAGCTGCGTCACAATAATAAAGAGACTCAGAAATCACGCCCAAAGCGCGAGAATAAGTTCGGCAGTAAATTCAGCAATAGCAAGCCGAAATCAAACAAATCGAAATTTACGATTCGAGAAAGAAAAGATTAACATAGATGAAAGAAAGCATTTACGGACTCACTCAAGAAGCGCTCACAGATTGGATTGTTGAGACGGCCGGCGAAAAAAAATACAGAGCCGCTCAAATCTGGGACTGGCTTTACCGACAGCGTGTTGAGACATTTGAAGAAATGACCAACCTCTCAAAAACATTGATAGATAAGCTGAACGAAGCCTTTATCATTAATCCCCTCCAGCAAGTCGTGGTGCAGGAATCTGCTGATGGAACGGTCAAGTACCTCTTCAGGCTGCCGGACAAGATGATGATAGAAACCGTTCTGATGCGTCAAAGCTATGGCTTGTCGGTATGCGTAACGACACAGGTCGGCTGCAACATGGGCTGTACCTTCTGTGCCAGCGGAATCTTAAAAAAAGAACGCGATGTCACAGCTGGAGAAATCGTCAGCCAAATCATGCTGGTTCAAAAATACTTTGATCAGCGCGGACTTGATGAACGCGTCTCACACGTGGTAGTCATGGGAATTGGCGAACCTTTTGACAATTATGAAAACCTGATTAAATTCCTGAACATTATCAATAATGACAAAGGATTAGCCATCGGCGCCCGTCATATTACCGTTTCCACCTGCGGCTTCAATCCCCAGAAAATCCGAGAATTCGCACAGAACGGGCTTCAAGTCAATCTCGCAATCAGTTTACATGCGCCAAACAACGATCTGCGCACCAGCCTTATGCGGATAAACCGCAGCCAGCCCTTGGAGAAGCTCTTCGCAGCTATTGATGACTACACCGAAATGACCAACCGCCGCGTCACTTATGAGTACATCATGCTTTCAGGTATCAACGACAGCCCTGAAATCGCTCAGCAGCTGGCCGACCTCATCAAACCGCGCAAACATCTCGCCTATGTCAACCTGATTCCCTACAATCCAGTAGCAGAGTACATCAAATATGAACGCTCCAGCAAAGAAGCAGTGCTGAAATTCTATGACGTACTCAAGAAAAACGGCTTAAACAGCGTCATTCGGCAGGAACACGGCACAGATATCGATGCCGCCTGCGGACAATTAAGAAGTAAACAAATTAAACAAGGTGTGAAACACGCCCGTTAAGAAGCGTGCCATTCGACTTAGCGCTTCAGCGCTATAGCGAGAATGGACAGCAACGGCCGTAGGCCGTAGACAATTTCAGAAGCTTTAGCTTCTAGAAATTGCTAGGGCTTTAGCCCTGTGTAGAGATTTAGGGACTTTTGGTTCTGCCCTTGGGCAGGTTCTAAAGTCATCTAATCTCCTAGCTTCTGGCGAGTTGAACCTAATTAAACAAGGTGTGAAACACGCCCGAATATAGAAAGAAGTATTGTTTTATGGAATTCAAAGAACTCAATCACAATCGCCACGCCGTCAAACGTTTCAAAAATGAAACTGTTTCTATCGACACAATCAGAGCCATTCTAAATGAAGCGCACTACGCGCCTTCCGGCATTAACATGCAGAACTGGCACTTTGTTATCGTAGAATCTGCAGAGAAAAAGGCAGCCTTAGCTGCAACCGGCAGAGGCCACAATGGTGAACAAATCAGTAATGCACCAGCCGTTGTCGTGATTTTCTCAGACACCAACCTTCATGACCGCTTTGAAAAAGTTTTACAAGATGGTGGCATTGAAAATGAAACCCAGGAAAAATGGGTCGGCCGCATCAAAAATCAGTACCTTGAAGAGGTTGAAAACTACACCCCTCAATACAAATCAGACTACCTAGCCATGAATACCGGCTTTGTCACCATGAACCTCATGTACGCCATCAAGGATGCAGGCTACGAAGGAAATGTCATTCTCGGCTTTAACAAAGGTCCTCACATCAACGAGATCCTAAAAGTTGACGCAAGATTCCGTCCCGAACTTGTCATTGTCTTTGGAAAATCAGATGAAAAAGGCGAGCCGCATTACCGCTTTCCGCTTTCAGAAATTACAGAAGTCAGATAAAAACTCAGTGCCTGCTCGAGAGAAAAGGAAGTTGCGAGCCATAGCCGTCAAGAAGCCTCAAGAGTTTGTATGCTCTCGAAGAACGTGACCTTTAAGCGCTAAAACTACCCTCTGTCATGCCGAACACATCTTAAAGGAGAGAAAATGGAATACCTAAAATTAAACAAATCCCGCCACGCCGTAAAACACTTTGACGGAACAAAAATTCCTACCGTTGACGTGAAGCAGATCATCTCGACTGCTGCTTTGGCCCCATCTGCAAACAACCTCCAACCATGGTTATTCACGATTGTAGAATCCAAGGAACGCCGTGAACTCCTTATAGATGAAACTGAGCCAGGCAATGTGTCCCAGTTGGAAGAAGCCGGCGCCATCATCGTGCTCTTCAGTGACACTGCCATTGCGGAACGTTCCCAAGAAATTGCCCAGAAGTTCGGCAATATGATGGCACCCGAGATGATGCAGCGCTTTAACAAGATTTATCCAGAGCGCTTTGCGAAGTTTACACCGAAATACACCACCGACTTTCTTGCGCTGAATGCTGGAATTGTGACAATGAATCTTGTGCTTGCCATCAAAGATTTCGGCTATGAAAGCAATATTATTTTAGGCTTCCACAGGACTGACCATGTGAATGAAGCGCTGGATGTGCCGCTGCGTTACCGTCCTGAGCTTATTATCACGCTCGGCCGCAGCAATGAAAAAGGCGAGCCGCATTTCGGCCTGCCTCAGGACATGTTAGTGAAAATTGTCTAAATACACACGAAAAAAGCCCGCTCAGGGCTTTTTAATATGGGTTCGATTATTTTCTTGTATCTTGCTGCGTCAATCGGGAAGAAAAAGCAGACTGTGTGTTGAACTTCCGCTTGAGCAGAAAACGAATTCCGATCGCGATAATGGCCATGATAATCATTGTAATGCCGTCAACTACAGGGTTGATCACGCGTGGCAGCAAACCAGAGAACACCATTACAGCAAACCAGATAAACATAAATGCGATGAGCTGGAGGCTTGGCTTGAGACGCTGCCATAAGGAAGGTTTATCTCCGCTTTTTCTTTCAGAAAACTTGATTTGGAAGTTATAAACCATGTACATCCCAATTGCCCCGACTATACTGGATAGAACAAGCGTCGTCAAACCGTAGACCTGCTCGCTGGTCTGGAATTCCATCGTGACACCGAAGATTGCACCTAATAGGGCAAATATTAACAGAAAACTGTCAAGAATCATCAAATAAGGATTCTTGTTGGTTTCCTTCTTTTTCTTCTCGTTGGCCTTAGGTTTATACTTCGCCACAAACTCAGTCGGCGTCCCTTTCAGGACACGTGCCGTCGTGCCGTTTTTCTGTGCGTCCAAAATCTCTGGCAGAATATCCTCCAGAATGGCATTGATTTCTTCATCAGACTTGCCAAATTGACTCAGCTGTTTGCGCACATCATGCACATAATCAGAATTTTTATTGGTTAAGCTTGCCAAACCTTCTTCGAGGCTGACTTTGGGCAACTCTTCAGTAACAGCTTCAGGCGCTGACTTTTCACTTTTCTTTCTTAAAAAACTCATGCCCTCATTATAACATATTGTAGGTAAGCATTCATAATGAAAAATAAGAATTTCAACTTTTACGTTCTTCTCTCCATCAGATCGTACACAGAATGCGTGGTAAGGTAAATAAATTTTTTAGAAAAAAGCAATGGACTTTCTGGATTTGGGCTGGTTAACCAGGATGAAAGGATGCAAATGATTTGACGAATGGCCATGCGCGTCAAAAAACCAGATAAAACATCATTTTTTCGACTTGTTGTCCCAAAATAAGGCGATAAAATTTCAAAATAAGTATTTTCCAAAAAACCATACCAGCCTGGATCAGCAACATTTCCATACAGAACAGACAAATAGTCTCGCTTCTCATAAATAACGGGAAGAGCTTGATAAGCGAAATCATCAAGAAATTTTTCTATATTATCTGTTGCTAAATCTGAGATTAATTCTCTTATCTCTTGATCAACAAAATAGTGAAGTGAACCAATGATTTCATTGACATTTTTGAAATAAGTCTTGACTAATGCCTGCCTAGAAATGCCCAGCTTTTCGGCGATTTTTGTCATCGAGATATCTGTGCGATACTTGCTCTCCTTGGCCACAAGACAAAATGCATCCATCACAAGAATATCTTTTCTACTAAACTTCATCTGACACAACTCCGATCTCTTTTTCCTTGAAAACCTAAATCTATCATTATTTTATCATTATTGTCTCTTTCTTCTCAAAAAAGTGCCCTTGACTGATAAATAAATGATGTTGCAAAAATGTAACCAAAAAATAGCAAACTAAAAGAAGAAAAGCTGCGGCAGTGGGAGTTAAGAAAACTATCAGGTGCAAAAAAAGGTTGCTTTTTAGCAACTAATGAGGAGTGCCAGCGATAACAAATAGTGCTAGAATGTGCTGGTATTCAAAAAAATATAGGAGGTAGAGCAGATGAAGCTCTCACGAAAGATTATGCTGACAATAGTGGTAATGCTTAGCTGTCTGACGCTAGTAACCTTGACTTATGTAGCTCCTCATTTGAAAGGTTCGGTCAATTCGGCTAGAAAAATTTCACAGGCAAAAACAACACCACATCAAGAAAAAGCTTCGGCGAAACAAAGCAGTCAGGCAAGTCAGGTAAAGCAAACAAACACGGAAAGTCCAGCAAGCTCCCCAAGTAGTAAGGATATCAAAACCTTTAATCAAAAGGTTGTAGACAATAACTACTACGTGGAAGTTCAGTCTCAAGACGGTAATCAAAGTTTTGAAAAGGCAACTGCTGAGAATCTGAAACAGCTAGAGCAAAAAAACGGAGACGAAGTGAGCATTTACCAAATCAATCAAGACGGTCAATGGCTCACAGTTGTTAGGCAGAAAAGGTGAAACTTTTCTTAGTAGGGTGAAAAATTATGGAATTAAAAAAATTGAGAGAAAAGCTCGCAATTAAGCTTGCGATAATAGTAAGCGTCTTTTTACTGTTATTTTCTATCGCAGGTCCAAGCGCATATGCTTTCACAGTTGAACAGTCAACGCTGAATCAAGATGGCATTAGTGTTGATGTCAAGCAGATTAAAGAACTTGCGACTTATGATTTCCAGTCAGACTTTGCAACGCCGTCCCAAGCTTTGGCGCAGACGATTGCTGCAATGGTGTCAGTCGATCTCAAAGGTCCAGACGGCATGTTCACAACAAGATGGACAGCGCAAGATGTTTTGAAGTATCTTTATCCAAATTATAACGATGCTCAATTAAAAGGAGCTACAATTACACCAGATCAGGCAATGAGCTGGCTTCACTCTGTAGGCTACACAGCATCAATTGTAAATCGTCCTCTCACAACGGAAGAAATCAAGTCAAATTTGGACAAATCTCAACCGATTGTAACCGTTCTAGCGAATCAGAATGGAAATGATTGGTTGGAACAGAATTATGCAGCAGTTATCTATGCTCACGATGATGTAGCAGCAGGAAATCAAAATTTGCATGCGTCTTTCCTGAAGTCCGTCAATTATGGAGAAGCTGTTATTCAAGACGGTTCGGAGGGGCAGGCGTTCACCTTTCCTGAGTTAACTGACGAACCCGATCCAATGAAAGCCTCATCAACTTTCAAATGGGTAAGTACGATTACAGATATTAAACCTGATCCATCTTGGGAAAGTGCTCAGACAATTCAAGGAGATAAAAAGGCAGGAATCTTTGCAGCGCATTTAACAAGTTCTGGAAATCAGTCACAGCTAGACTTCACAGACCCAGCTATTAAAGGACTTTCTGGAAAGTTCCCAGACAGCAATACAGATCAAGTGACAAAACTTGATGCGGTAGCGATTATCAACCTCTATGAAGCAGCAGATAAACAGAAAACGATTGATGATTTGGACAATTATTTAAAAGTTTCCAGAAATACATATGTTACCACGCAGCAGATCATGAACTGGTACCAATCACTCGGATTTGACTTTGATGTTATCAAAGGCAAAGCTCCCATGTCTTCGACGATAGCGATAAACAAATCTGGAAGAGTCTATTTGACGATTTTTACTGCCTCCAAACCAGAAAATCCAATCAAAAATACGGCAGCTCTGGGGATTGGATATTTGAACAATAATACAGACGGCTATCGTCCTTATTGGAGCGGCATCAAAGTGTCGGACCAGGTGATCCCTTATTATGATACCCCAGGAACAATGGAAGGCTATGCACAATACCAAAAGCTTGCAAGAGAATTCAAGTATTCAAATATTCTCGGTGTCACGAAAGGCTATGATTTTAGCCATAAAGACAAATACTATTATTCAGAAGACGCAACAATATATAACATTCGGGGCAAAGGTGAGCCTGACGGTACAGAAGTCTCTAATAAGCCATCCACATCTGTAGTAACACCACCGCCTGCAACTTCAAACGTCAAACCTGCTGTAAATGCCAATTACGAGACTGCTTCAAATTTTAAGGTTTCAGAAACCCAAGGTCAAGAACCCTGGTGCTCAGAGTACGTTCAAGCAGCTGCGGTCAACACACTCGAAAATTCTCAATTAACTTCTGCAAAACAGATTATGCAGCTGTTGAATCCAGGTGTCTCAGATGAAGAACTAGCTACAAAAGGCAGTGGGCATATTTCAGACAACGTTAATGTTCTAAAGAACAGCTATCAAGTAACTGAGGATATAGAGAATCGTGCCCTCAGCTTTGATGAAGTGAAAAAAGAAATTGACGCTGGCGGAATCATTGAGATGGATGAAAACAATGTCTCATCGACGCCAGGTTCTGAGGAAGATCAGGAAACTGCTCACGCAGTCGCCATTGTAGGCTATGTTTTGCCTTCGGATAACAAAGGCGAAGCTCCATATTACGAAATCTGGAACCCTTGGTGGCAAGGGACATTTTACATGTCTTCTCAGTCTAAGACGATGAAGTTGGGCGGAATTGACTATAAATGGATGCGGACTTGGCATAACTTTAGAAGGATAGCAAATTCTGCTTCACAGAGTATTGATGAGAACGTGTTGAATCAGAAGACGGCGAGTGCATCAGAGAATACAACGGTTTCCGTTTTGAAACCAACAGGACCATCACCATCATTGCCTCAAGTTTCAAAAATTACGGACAGTTTTCTTAGGCAAGAAAAATCGAAAACAGGCTTTAACTTAGAAGCAATAATAACTCGGAATAAAGACAAAGCTCGTCAGGACCTAGAAAATGTCAGCAATATCAATACAAGAGTTTTGAGTGCTCCAGTGGGTATGAATGCTCCAGTTGCACAAATGGGGAGAGAAACAGTAGCACAAGCATACTTCTTTGCTGGGAGCAAGTACGGTTATGCGTTTAGCCATGATGGTAGATACATGAGAGCAAGAAAGGATTCAAGAACAAAAACGATAGGAGCGGGGAACGGCATAGGCTTTAGAGATAACGTTAATAATATGAATGATAATTTCGATAAAACATTTGCAACAGGGGTGACAACAGCACTAGTCGCGGCTTGCGTAGTTTTCTTTCCAGAAGGCGAAGCCATTATGAGTTTTATTAACAGCCTTGCAGATTCCTTTGTAGGTAAGATTATTACTCAAATAGTGGGATTACCTGGTAGTTTTAAGTCGGGATTACTAGCAGACTTTATAGTTTCCCTTGGAGAATATTTGTATTATTCCTACAGGGCTGGTGAACTGTATGATGAGCTATGAGAAAAAACCACAAAAGAACAAATTTAATATCAAAAAGCTACTTATTCTGTGTATCATAGCTGTAATGCTTGCCTGGACCTTGAAAAGTTCATTCACTGGTACAACGGATAATTCTTTTCTGGTAATTCTCTTAGTTTCAGCTTTATGGGGAATGTTAACAGACAGAGTAAAGAGTAAAGATGAAGAAATAAAGCCAAAATCTGAAAGAATAATAAGTAAAGTTGGAACTTACACATCCAGTTTTGTTGTAGTTATAATTTCCTTATTGGTGTTGATATACTTAACCTATTATTTTTTTAAGTTTCTTTTTGCAGGTGAAGGTGCCGAATTATTTAATAGTAATTTCCCATTCCTCATCGTATTAATACTAATTTTCATCAGCAGATTAGCTGATAAGGCATGGAAAAAAGGAATAATTAGTAAGGGGTGGTGCCAAGTAATTTTGATAGCTTCCGTGCTGGGAATACTTATCGGCTTTTGGTTCACTCTTGACGGAAAGAGTACCTATCGTATATTTCTTCCTTTTATGTTTCTTTCAGCCACAGTAATGGTGTTAACAATTAAACTTTTTCTGAAGCGTAGAAAATACTTCAAGCAATTGGAAATGAACGAATAAATGGCTGATAAATGACGTATCCTCCGTGGGTAGAATAGTGGTTGTAAAGGAAATCATGATGTATCTTGAATTATCATGTTTAACGAGAGAAAAGTAAGAGGAGACCTGAAGTTAGTAATCCTACTTTCCTTTTCTTGATGATCATAGCATATCTTCCGCTTGCTGAGATTTCGGTAATATATGCAATCACAGGAGCAGTAGGTAAATCCTTATTCAAAACTATATTGGGAATGTTTGGAATTTCAGCAGATCCATTAAAGACATTTGATGATGTTCAAGCATACAAAAAGGATATAGAAAATCTTCAAGCTGATTTTTATAATGCTTGTGAAGGAAAATAAGAACGATATGCAAGAGAAAAAATTGATTGAAGAAAAAGTAACAAGAAGACTTCTGATGCTAGGAGTATTGTTATTGATTGTCTCGACAGTTTCACTTTTGAAATTGACTTATCATTTGATTCATAAATATTCTTTTGGAATTTGGTTTTTCAGCGCTTATTATCTCCTAGTTGCATTCTTCTTCCTTGTAGGAATTCTGGCCTATAGAGGAGTATTCAAAAGGAAAGACCTAGAGAATAGTTTTAAAAGGGAGCTAATGCCAAATAAACCTTTGGAGAATTCTCGAATTAACAAGCTTTGGAAAATTAATTACATAATTCTTGTATTTAACGGTGTTAACTTACTGTATTTAAGTAATAAGACAAGATCTATACTTCTCCTCTTATCATTAATTCTTATAATTTTGGCTATCTTTATTTTAATATGTGCCTATTTGAGCGAAAAAACCTCCATGAAAATTAAGCCCTTACAATAAAGATTAACCCTTAAGTCTCGAATCCAGAGTCAAAAGGGCATTTATACTCAATGTGGGCTTATTATTGAGCAGCAGAAAAGAAGGACATCATGTCAAAAACAGAAGAAGAGAAGATCAAAAAGTTTCTAGAGCTGGGAGTTATTATGCTGTCTGTGTCAGTAAATGTGTCTTTGCTTAATGTTGTTAAATCAATTTTGGCAAACCCTGACAGGAGAATCATAATCTGGGGCTTAATACTTGCAATGCCCTTCTTGTTCGTCACTGTTATCTGCTTCATCATCGGCAGAAGTGTTTCTAAAAGAGAAGAGCAGGATTTGGATGAGAGTGCCAAAAAAGAGTGCCAAGATACAAAATTTTCGAAGAATCCGAAAATCAATAAATTATTATGGCTTAACGGTGCACTTTACTCTATCAGTCTTATTTTAGGCGGAATTGAAACGAGTGTCTGGTTGTTTATGCTCTGGTTGTTTTACATGCTTTTCGGCACTGTATTCACTTTAACTGCTGTTTATTTGATTGATAAGCAGAAAACAATTGTGTACCACAAAGGTGATCTTGGGAGGATGTATGTTTCTGATGTGCTTGCCGCGATAATCGTAATAATGTACATCTTGTTTCAATATCAAATAAACACATATGATTTATTTTATACACTACTCTTCTTTTCAGTAGACGTTTGCCTTCTGCTGGTCACATTTAAATACCAAAAAATGTACAAAATTTGGAAAGCTGACGAACAAGACTTGGATAAATTTTAGTAAAAACATCACAAATTGCGCCTAAAACCTTGCAAACTTTTTAGATAAATAGTAAAATAGGGTGTATCGCTAGAAATAGCAAAAAACACATAATTAAGGAGACCATCATATGGCATCTAAAGAATTTCACGTTGTAGCTGAGACAGGTATTCATGCTCGTCCAGCAACTCTTCTCGTTCAAACCGCTTCAAAATTCACTTCAGAAATTAATCTTGAGTATAAAGGCAAATCTGTTAACCTTAAGTCTATCATGGGCGTTATGAGCCTGGGTGTCGGCCAAGGTGCTGATGTTACTATCTCTGCTGAAGGTGCTGATGCTGATGATGCGATGGCAGCTATCTCTGAGACAATGGTCAAGGAAGGACTTGCTGAATAACATGACAGAAAAGCTTAAAGGAATTGCAGCGTCAGCTGGCGTTGCAGTTGCGAAGGCTTACCTGCTTGTTCAACCCGACTTGTCTTTCGAGACAAAGACTGTTGAAAATTCTGACAACGAAGAAACTCGTCTTGATGCTGCATTAACTGCTTCTACAGACGAGCTTTCTTTGATTAAAGAAAAAGCAGAAGCCAGCCTTGGTGCGGATGCTGCATCAGTTTTTGATGCACACATGATGGTTCTTTCGGATCCTGACTTTGTCAGCCAGATAAAAGACACGATCAAGAGCAAGAAAGAAAATGCGGAAGCTGCACTTAAAGAAGTGGCAGACTCATTTATCACAATCTTTGAAGGCATGACGGACAATCCTTATATGCAGGAGCGTGCAGCCGACATCAAAGACGTGACGAAGCGCGTGATGGCCAATCTTTTGGGCGTGAAGCTGCCGAGTCCAGCGCTCATCAACGAAGAAGTCATTATCGTTGCAGATGATTTGACCCCTTCAGAGACGGCACAGCTTGACAAGAAGTATGTCAAAGCCTTTGTGACAAACATCGGCGGCAAAACTTCCCACTCAGCTATCATGGCCAATACACTGGAAATTCCAGCAGTATTGGGACTCGGCAACATCACTGAACTTGTCAAAAACGGCGATCTCATTGCAGCCTCAGGTTTGACAGGTGAGGTTGTCATCAATCCTGATGAAGCGACTCAAGCAGAATTCAAAGCAGCTGGCGAGGCATATGCGAAGCAGAAGGCAGAGTGGGCACAGCTAAAAAACGCGGAGACTCTCACCGCTGACGGCAAACATTTTGAGCTTGCAGCCAACATCGGCACACCAAAAGATGTCGAAGGCGTCAATGACAATGGCTCTGAGGCTATCGGCCTTTACCGTACCGAGTTCCTTTACATGGACTCTGATCACTTCCCAACCGAAGATGAGCAGTATGAGGCTTACAAAGCCGTACTTGAAGGCATGAACGGCAAACCTGTCGTGGTGCGTACTATGGACATCGGCGGCGACAAGAAGCTGCCTTATTTCCAAATGCCGGAAGAAATGAACCCATTCCTTGGCTGGCGCGCATTGCGTATTAGTCTATCAGAGGGCGGCGATGCCATGTTCCGTACACAGCTGCGTGCCTTGTTGCGTGCCTCTGTACACGGACGTCTGCGTATTATGTTCCCAATGGTTGCCTTGGTTTCTGAGTTCCGCAAGGCTAAAGCCATCTACGATGAAGAAAAAGCAAATCTTATCTCCGAAGGTACCGCTATTGCTGACAACATCGAAGTCGGTATCATGGTTGAGATTCCAGCAGCTGCCGTCTTGGCAGATCAATTTGCCAAAGAAGTAGACTTCTTCTCAATCGGTACCAACGATTTGATTCAGTACACCATGGCAGCAGATCGTATGAATGAAAAAGTATCCTATCTGTACCAGCCCTACAACCCTTCTATTCTGCGTCTGATTGACAATGTCATTAAAGCAGCGCATGCAGAAGGCAAGTGGACAGGCATGTGCGGTGCAATGGCCGGCGATCAGACAGCTGTGCCGCTTCTCATGGGTATGGGATTGGATGAGTTTTCAATGTCAGCTACTTCAGTGCTTCAAACACGCGCACTCATGAAGCGCCTTGACAGCAAGAAGATGGAAGAATTGGCGCACAAAGCCTTAACTGAGACTTCAACTGTCGAAGAAGTATTGACACTGGTTGACGAGTATACGAAATAACTAAAGTATGTCTTAGCCGTTTCGGCAGCGTGTGAGATATTTTCACTGTAACAAAGCTAACACTCAAAAAAGATATAGGGTAAAATCTATATCTTTTTCAGTTTTGCTGCTCGATTAATCCTCATCCTCATCCATTTTAGCTGTATTTCAGCTCCAACTAGGGTTTCTTTAAGCTGACGGTTCTATACTTACATCATCGAAAGAGAAAAGCTTTCGACAATTGTGGAGGAAATCAAATATGAACAATAAGCTTAATAAAGTGGTTAATCTCAAGGTAAATTACAAGGTCACCACAAGTGCTGCGGCAATCTCAGAGTCAATCATTGCCTATGGTGCAAATAACTGGCAGATAAACAATAGAGTAGAGGAGAAAAGCTCATGAGTAAGAAATTTACAAAAATAGTTGTCATTGTAACTGCAACAGTCGCAGGAATTCTGGCTGGCGGGACACAGCAAATAGCTGCAGCAGCAGTAAGAGAACCTCCAACAGCACATCTTGTCCAGAAAATGATTCTTTCATTTGATGAGGAGGAACATAGATAAAACTGCTTAAGATAAAAAACCAGACCAATTTCTAATTGACTGGTTTTTCTGATACTCAAGCCCTATCAGCCTCCAGCGAATAAAGCTCAGAATCAATTTATTCTGGACAGTCTGCAACTCAGATTGCGACATCATCAAATCTATGAAATAAAAAAGCCGACCGTGCGAGTCGACTTTTCAGTAAGTTACAGCTTAAATTCCTGGTGCCAAGCCAAGCTCTGCTTGAACCATCCAGATGGTTTTCTCTACCCAAGCGAGACCGTCGTGGAAAATATCGCTGGTGACGTAGTCATCCTCAGCATCTGCAACGACAATTCCTTTTTTATACATATCGTCCAAATACTCCAATGCTGCGACAAACTCAGCGAAACGTTTCTTCGTGTCTATGCCGTAAATTCCAGGCTCCATCTTGATTTTGCTGTTCTCAGAAAACTCTGTTAAGGTTGACCAAGGCGCGCCGCCGATTGTGATCAAACGCTCAGAAGTTTCGTCAAGTTGTGCTTCAACCGCATCACGGTATTCGTCCATCTTTGGATGCAAGCTCAAGAAATCCTCGCCGCGCATGTACCAATGAATCTGATGAATCAGCGCTGACATGACTGAAAGATCAGCAACCGCCTGATTAAGTGCGAGTTTTGTTTTTTCGTATGACATAATATCCTCCTTTTTAACTCTACTCTAATTTTAACATGCAAAATTAGAATATGAAAGTAAAAGGCTCAAATCTGAAGTTTATGTAAATAGGGAGATATTATTAAAAAGGCAGATTTGCGAATTTACCCATTTTCTGTTCCGTCAGCTTGTCAATTTGGCTGAGCGCATCATTGACCGCGGCAATGACCATATCCTGCAGCGTTTCAGGATCTTCCGGGTCAAGAAGTTCGCTTGCCACAGCTAGCTGCGTCATTTTCTTATCGCCCGAGAATGTGGCTGTCACAAGGTCCTGTGCAGACTTTCCGACAAATGTAGAAGAAGTGATTTCTTCCTGTTGGGCCATCATCTGCTTCTGCATTTTTTGTGCCTGCTTCATGAGTGACTGCATATTTTGCATGATATTCTCCTTGTTAGTAATGCAAAAGAGTTAGGTTTTGCAATACTTTCGTTTTATTAAAGTAATAATGTAGATTTTACCATATTTTCTGGGAATCATCCCTAATAAAAAGAAGCCCATAAATAGGCTCTTTTATCCATAATGAGGCAATTGTCATAAAATTTGCTGTCTCAAAGGTTTTTTTGGCTCTTCTGAACCAAGGAAAATGAGCCGTCATCCAGAAGTTTAAACCAAAGTACGACAGATTTTTCTGAATCTGTACCATATAATTTGTCTCGTAATTTCTGGAACTAAGTTAAGTCTTTCAAACCTTGTGATTGATTTCTATCGGACGGTAATTTTATGAAAGAATTTAGCTGGGAAATTTTATCATTCAGTACTTATCCAAAAAACGTGTGAAATATGATAAAATATGAGGAATGATAGGTGAGTTGAAAATTCCCGCGCATATCGGGATTATCATGGACGGCAACGGCCGCTGGGCAAAAGTTCAAGGAAAGCCGCGTGTTTTCGGGCACAAAGCTGGAATGGATGCGATTGAGCGGACGGCTATTTATGCGCAGAAGCTAGGTGTGAAGTTGTTGACGGTTTACGCATTTTCGACTGAAAATTGGTCTAGGCCTTTGGACGAGGTGAAGTTCATTATGAGTCTGCCGATTGACTTTTATGGCCGTTTTGTGCCAGTCTTAAATAAAGAAAATATTCAGATTCGTATGATCGGCAATCGTGAGGGTGTTCCCAAAGCTACGCTCAAAGCGATTGATAAGGCAGCAGAAGATACAGCTGCAAATACGGGAATGATTTTGAACTTTGCCATGAATTACGGCGGACGTGCCGAAGTGGTTGAAGCGGTTAAGAAAATCGTGGCCAGTGGGATTTCCCCTGATCAGATCAGCGAGGAGACAATTTCTGATCATCTGGAAACGGCCATCTTTCCGAAAGATTGGAGAGATCCGGAGCTGATTATTCGGACTTCTGGAGAGATGCGCTTGTCGAATTTCCTGACTTGGCAGTCGGCATATTCAGAGTTAGTGTTTACAGATACGCTTTGGCCCGATTTCGATGAAATTTCGCTTGATCAGGCAATCTCAGAATATTCAGGGCGTGACCGCAGATTCGGCGGCGTTAAAGCTTAAGATGTGACATACACCCGCTAGGAAGCGTAGAAAATTACCCCCGAGGGGGGGGAAGCGACCTCTAAGTGCTAAAGCACTAAGAGTCTGCTTAAGAAATTGAGGTTCTGCATTTAGGCAGGCTCTCGATTTATCAATTTTCCTAGCTTCTGGTGAATGGAACTCAGTAAGGAAAGCGAGGATAGCAATGAAACAGAGGATAATTACAGGTGTTGTAGCTGGCGCGATATTTATTGCATTTTTAGTATTGGGCGGTTATTTTTTCCAAGTCTTTGTGGGGATTCTAGCATTTTTGGCGCTTTCAGAACTTTTCAAGATGAAAGGCCTGCACATTCTATCTCTGGAAGGCGCTTTGGCAACATTGGCGGTATTGGTAATAGCGATGCCTTTTGTGACAAAGCTGCTGAAGCTTGGTGCAGATGGTCCTTTCTTACTTTTTGGAATTTTCATCTTTGCGATGATGGCTGTGATGGTCTTTTCCAAGGGAAAGTACAGCTTTGATGACTTGGCTTATCCTTTTCTGTCGGCTTTCTATGTCGGCTTTGGATTTCAAGCCTTGAACTTGGCGCGCGTGTCAGGGATTGTTATTGTTCTCTTTGCCTTGTTTATTGTCTGGTCTACTGATTCAGGGGCTTATTTCATTGGGCGTCAATTCGGCAGACACAAGCTGATTCCATCTGTTTCACCAAATAAGACGATTGAGGGCTCAATCGGCGGGATCGTATCAGCAGTGATCGTCGCAGTCATTATGGGAATTTTTCTCAAGGCACAGCTGCCGTCAATGCCTTTATGGCTGCTGGCAGCTTTGACAGTGATTTTCTCAGCCATTGGTCAGTTGGGCGATCTGGTCGAGTCCAGTATCAAGCGCCACTTTGAGGTCAAAGATTCGGGTAAGATTCTGCCAGGTCATGGCGGCATTCTTGACCGTTTTGATTCTATGATTTTTGTGCTTCCAATTATGCACTTATTGGGGTTGTTTTAATCTATAAAGGAGAAGCCTAAAATTTAGGTTGTTTTATTAGCTGAATGCAAAATATAATTATACAAATTATCGTCTTTATCATCGTTTTCGGTGTGATTGTGGCGATCCACGAATATGGTCACCTCTTTTTTGCAAAGAAATCAGGAATTTTGGTGCGTGAGTATGCGATTGGTATGGGACCGAAAATCTTTGCGCACCGCGGAAAGGGCGGCACACTTTATACGATTCGAATTCTGCCGGTCGGGGGTTATGTGCGTATGGCAGGCTGGGGCGATGATACAACTGAGATTCAAAAAGGTCAGTCGGCAACTTTATCCCATGAATTCGCGGCGGATCTGCTAGATCAGGAAGTGACGGCGTCTAACGATTCACAGCTTATTCGCCGAATCAACTTGTCTGAGCATGTTGAGCTGGAAAATGCGATCCCTATGCAGGTCACAGATTATGATTTCGAAAAGGAGCTCTACATTGAAGGTGAAGTCTTCGGCGAGCTGAAACGTTTTTCTGTAGATCATGATGCCACAGTCATCGAAGAAGACGGCACCGAATTGCGTATTGCACCGCTCGATGTCCAGTATCAGAGTGCCGGTATCCTTGGAAAGCTCATTACGAACTTCGGCGGTCCATTGAACAATTTCATTTTGGGGCTGCTTGCTTTTATTGTGCTTGCTTTCCTGCAGGGAGGCGTTCCATCAAACTCAACAGTGATCGGTGATGTGCCGAAAGATCTTCCTGCTTATCAGGCGGGTCTTCGTTCTGGAGACAAAATTCTCTCTGTCAATGGGGTCAAGGTTGACAACTGGAATGAAATGACAAAGGAGATTTCTGGAAATAAAGCTGAAACGCTTGACATTACTTATCGTCGGGAGAGTGAAAGTAAGGAACTTAAGCTGACACCCAAAAAGCAGAGCGGATCTTATGTTATTGGTGTCAGTAAATCACTGAAAACAGGTCTTGCGGATAAGCTTGTCGGCGGTTTTACTCAGACGATCGACGGCATGACTCTGATTGCGCGTGCGCTGGGAAATCTGATTGCAGCACCCGATTTAAATAAACTCGGCGGGCCAGTCGCTATTTTCCAAATGACAGGTCAGGCAGCTCAGGGTGGCATTACAGGTGTTCTAAGCTTTATGGCAATTTTGTCTATTAACTTGGGGATTGTCAATTTGATTCCGATTCCGGCTCTTGACGGCGGCAAAATTCTGATCAATATTATTGAGGCGATTCGTCGCAAGCCGCTTAAGCCGGAACATGAACAATTTGTGACAGCTGCAGGTTTTGTTTTCATGCTGTTGCTGATGATTGCAGTGACTTGGAACGACATCATGCGTGCCTTTATCCGATAAAAACAAGATGTGAAGCAGGCTCGCCCTGAAGCGTAGAGATTTAGGAAATTGAGGTTCTGACCGAAGGTCAGGTTCTCAATTTATCTAATCTCCTAGCTTCAAGCCTGCTGAACTCAGTTAAAAACAAGATGTGAAGCGCGCCCGTTTTGAAGCGTAGAGATTTACCCCCCCTAGGGGGAAAGCGACCTCTAAGCGCTAAAGCGCTAAGAGTCTGCTTAGGGAATCTAGGTTCTGCCTTTAGGCAGGTTCTAGATTCATCTAATTTCCCCCCAGAGAAGGGAAAGCGATCCGTAATCGGCTAAAGCCGAAACGGTCTGCTTACTAGCTTCAAGCCTGCTGAACTCAGTTAGCAAGATGTGAGGCAGGCTCGTTTCCCTAGCTCCAAGTAGGCTGGACTCAGTTACAATAGAAAGTAAAAAATGAAACAATCAAAACTCTTTATTCCTACGCTTCGCGAAATGCCGAGCGATGCACAGGTTATCAGTCATGCGCTTCTTCTGCGTGCGGGTTATGTTCGGCAAGTATCGGCAGGCATATACGCTTATTTACCTTTGGCCAATCGTGTCATTGAGAAAATAAAAAGCATTATGCGTCAGGAGTTCGATAAGATCGGTGCGGTTGAGTTTTTAGCGCCCGCTTTGCTGACAGCTGATTTATGGAAAGAATCTGGACGTTACGAGACATACGGCGAAGATCTCTATAAGCTGAAAAATCGCGATGACAGTGACTTCATTCTAGGGCCAACTCATGAAGAAACGGTTACTGCTTTGCTGCGCAACGAGATTACCAGCTACAAAAAGCTGCCGCTGAGCATTTTTCAGATTCAAGCGAAATATCGTGATGAGAAGCGACCTCGTTATGGACTGTTGCGCTGCCGAGAGTTTATCATGAAAGATGCCTACAGTTTCCATGCCGATCAGGAGAGCCTCGACGAGACTTACAAAGATTATAAATCGGCTTATGAGGCTATTTTCACGCGTGTCGGACTGAATTTCCGTGCAATTGTGGCAGACGCTGGTGCAATGGGCGGCAAGGATTCACAGGAATTTATGGCTGTGACGCAAGATAGAACAGACTTGAACCACTGGCTGGTTCTGGATAAGTCAATTACTTCTATTGACGATATTCCGAATGGCGTGCTGGAAGATATTCGTGCCGAATTTGCAAAATGGTTGATCGCTGGTGAAGACACGCTTGTTTATGCGGATAAAGGCGATTATGCAGCCAATCTTGAGATGGCTTCAAGCTTCTTTGATAAGCCGATTGCCTTTTTGGGCGAACTGCCGATGGAAAAGCTTGCAACACCTGAGGCGAAGTCAATTGCTGAGGTATCAGATTTCTTGAAAGTACCAATGACGCAGATTATCAAGACGATGGTTTACAAAGCGGACGGCGAGCTGATTGTGGTGCTGCTGCGCGGTGATGATGAGCTTAATGAAGTCAAGCTGAAAAACTACCTGGCTGCTGATATTTTGGAAGCAGCTGACGAAGCAGAGGTGGCGGCGAAATTCGACGCTCATTTTGGCTCTTTGGGACCAGTTGATTTACCAGAAGATGTAAAAGTTCTTGCTGATCGCGAAGTTGAGCTGGTCAAAAATGCAGTTGTCGGATCAAATGAAGATGGCTATCATTTTGTCAATGCAAATCTGAATCGTGACTTCAAAGTTTCAGAATTTGCCGATCTTCGTACCGTTCATGAGGGGGAGCTCTCACCAGATGGCCGCGGTCATTTAAAATTTGCTCGCGGAATTGAGATCGGACACATTTTTAAACTGGGGACGCGCTACTCAGAGAGCATGGGCGCAAACGTGTTGGACGAAAACGGACGGTCTGTTCCAATTATCATGGGCTGTTACGGCATCGGTGTGAGCCGCTTGTTGTCTGCTGTGCTTGAGCAGTATGCTCGAATTACGGTGGAGATGACGCCTAGAGGTGACTATAAATGGGCCTGGAGCATTAACCTGCCAAAGAGTCTGGCGCCTTATGATGTTCATCTGGTGCCTGTCAATACGAAGGATGAGACGACGATGGCTTTGACGGAAGAGCTGCGCTTGAGCTTGACGGACCGTGGTTATGAGGTGCTGGTGGACGATCGTAATGAGCGAGCCGGCGTCAAATTTGCGGACAGTGATTTGATTGGGCTGCCGGTTCGTGTCACGATTGGCAAAAAAGCTGCAGAGGGAGTTGTCGAAGTTAAGATCCGCGCAACAGGTGAGGTTATTGAGGTTTCTAAGGACGAGTTGATCAATACAATTGAGATTTTGAACAAATAAAGCTACTTTGTTTACTTTTTAGAAATATTTGGAAAATCACTCTTTGCGGGTGATTTTTGCTACAATTAGAGCATGAAAATTTTTGAAATGAGACATCTGACTGTGCGCGACGGCGAAAAGGAAATTCTGCATGATCTTTCTTTTGATTTGGACGAAAATGTTGAGAGTATTACAATAACTGGCCCTTCGGGAGGCGGAAAATCCACATTTTTAAAAGTTTTGTCCAGCCTTCAGGACTTCGCATCGGGCGAGCTGCTTTATAAAGGAAAATCGCTACGAGAATTGGATCCTGTCCAGTATCGACGTGAGGTTTCTTATTGTTTTCAGCAGCCTGTACTCTTTGGCGAAACGGTGCGCGACTGTCTGAATTTCCCGTTTGAGATAAGAAAACTACCCTTTGATGAGGCAAAAGTCTTGGAGAGGCTCTCGGAAGTCAATCTGTCAGAAGATTTTATGACTCAGGGAATCTCGAAATTGTCTGGAGGTGAGAAGCAGCGCGTGGCCTTGGTCAGGAATATCCTGTTTGCGCCGTCCGTTCTGCTTTTGGACGAAGTCACTTCAGGTCTTGACAGTGAGAACAAGGCGATCGTCCGTGAGTTTATTCAAAAGCAGAAAGCGGTGATTGTCGAAGTCACGCATGATGCCGCAGAGATTGAGCAGGCACAGCATTTGTTGTACATTGAAGAAGGAAGGATGGTGAAACATGAATAATTCCGTGAATATCAGTAATCTCTCGCTCATAATGGCACTTGCGCTGGTTATCATTGCCATGCTGATTTCGGCACACCAGAAACTTGGTTTATCGAAAGATATTGTTTTTGCTGTGCTGCGGACGGTCATTCAGCTGGTCATTGTCGGCTTTGTGCTAAAGTACATCTTTCAGGTCGATAATGTTCTGCTGACGCTGGTGATGGGCCTCTTCATCATTTTTAATGCCTCACTTCAGGCGAATAAGCGTAATCCAAGCAGCAGGAAATACTTCTGGCAGTCTTTTACGGCTATTTTTATCTCAACTGTTGTGACGCTTGGAATCTTGACAATGTCGGACGCGATCAAGTTTGTCCCCAGCCAAATCATTCCAATCACTGGTATGATCGCGTCAAATTCTATGATTGCCATTGGCCTCTGCTACAAGCAGATGCACACGCAATTTGTCGATCAGCGCCAGCAAGTCTTGGAAAAATTGGCACTTGGTGCGCCAGCAAAGCAGGCTTCGTTATCAATTTTACGTCAGTCCATAAAAATGGCCTTGCAGCCGACCATTGACAGTGCGAAAACGGTGGGTTTGGTCAGTCTTCCTGGAATGATGTCAGGACTGATTTTCGCAGGTGTGGATCCAGTGTACGCAATTAAGTACCAGATTATGGTCATGTTTATGCTGCTGTCAGCGACTTCGCTGGGCTCTGTCATTGCCGGCACTTTTTCTTATCGGAATTACTTCAGTGAGCGAATCATTTTAGAAGTTTGAGGAGATTTCCCTACTTCTCTGAATTTTCAAAAATGCGACCGCTTGATTATCAGCGTGAAAAGCTATAAAATAAAGGTTTGGAGGGAGATTGTTAACAAAATGATGAGAGATAAGAAGAAAAGGCCTTCACTCGATCAAGCGCTGGAAAATCTGCAAAAAGAAATGTGTGAATTGATCCAGGGCGACGAAATCACGCAAGATGAAAGAGAAATTTTAGCAACAGCAATCCAGGAATTTCAGAAAAAAGTCTACTTTCAAAAGGTTATTGCTGATTTGGAAGGAGCTTTGATGCCGCTCGTTGTAAAGAGAGAATCTTCGAAAGCAATTTCAAACCTTTATACAAAGCTTTTGAGCCCTGACTTCGCAAATAAGGGCTTAGGCGGATTGGTCGCATTTAGTGCGCCAGGGATAGGCTGGTGAGTGTAATGCGTAAAAATCAACTGAAATTTGTCGCCGAAGAGCAGGTTGATGACAAGCTGGCGGTAGATAATACTTCTGCCTTGTTCAAAATTCCTAATTCTTCAAAAGGTTGCATTTACCATTTCTCGGATTTGGCTGCGTACACGATTTATGCTTCTGGGAGCCCGACAAGTTTAGCAGCCGTTAAGGAAAGGTTGAAGCCTTATGATAATTATCTGGCTTACCAATCCTTTACTTCTTTGTGGATTGAGTTTACGCTTGGCTCAAGCGAAGAAGTCCAAAGAATTGACTTTTTCACTTCGCCTATTTATACAGGGCAGCCGCAAAGGCGCAGATATGTTGATGAAGCCTGCCGAGTTTCGGAAATATTTGAAAGA
Source organism: Streptococcaceae bacterium (assembly GCA_031285775.1). GTDB lineage: Bacteria > Bacillota > Bacilli > Lactobacillales > Streptococcaceae > Lactovum. The sequence continues at coordinate 55,500 of JAITVN010000053.1, forward strand.
ATTCTAGCAAGTAAACTTTAGTTTTGTGTGCGGGCTTGCTAGGCAATAAAAATCATAGACTGACTGTAAAGCGTCAGTTCAGACTGTAGACAATCCACCGGAAAACTCGGTGGGTTTTTTAGATTTTTGTATTTTTTTGCTCTAACTTTGATTTCTGCGAAAAATAAAAAGGCTTCTAGCTCTCTCTTTTTCATCATCTTTGCTAGCTTTTTGATATTTAAGCAGCTGAAAGTTAAGGCCAGCTTGGTATGAAGCTTTCCTTTCCCAATTTGATTGGTATACCTTAAGCCATGGAATTCTTTGGCTGTTCCGAAGAGGCGCTCAATCGTTTCTTTTCTTTGTGCATAAATTTCTTTCGTAAATCCGAGTTGTCTCAAATGCTCTGCCGCTTCTAAATCTTTTGCCCAAATATGCCGTGTCATCACTTTGACGTGCTGACTGCTTTGTGTACATCGCTCAAGCAGGGGACAAGCTTGGCATTGCTTCGGGTCGCTCTTGTATTCTCGATAACCTATTTTATTTGTACTTCTGTAACCAAGCCATTGACCTGCTGGACATGTGTATCCGTCAAACTCTTCGTTGTATTGAAATTCGTATTTCTTAAAGTTTCCCTTCTTAGTCATCGGGCGCTTGTAGGGGAAAACTGGAGTGATATTATTTTCTATCAAGAGATGCGCAATCGCAGGGGTCTTATAGCCTGCATCCATAATCATCATCTCTATCTCGTAACGGCTTTGTAAAACATCATAAATCGACTTGAAGGTTCTTGAATCATGCAAATTTCCTGCATGACTCGTAAATGCAAGTACCCAGCCATGGGCATCACAGGCAACTTGTGCTGCATAAGCAAAAACTTCCTTATGTTCGCCTTTATGGAACCAGCCACTCTCTGGGTCCGTCTTGCTCACTTTCTTTTCTTTGATTTCTTCTTTTGTTTCTTCAAGACTTTTCAAAGCCTTCAGCTCACGCTGCACCCGTTCTTCTTTGATTTCTTCCCTCAGTTGAGCTGTGTAAAATAAAGCCTCCTCAGGAATCTCATCCTTTTTGAACTTATGATTGTTGGCGTGAGCTTTGACATGTGTCCCATCAATGAAAACTTTACGAGTGTCCACTAAACCTGCAGCTAAACATTGCGCTAAGATTTCGTAAAAAATCTGTTCAAACAAATCTGTTCCCTCAAAGCGACGGACGTAATTCTTTCCAAAAGTTGAGAAATGGGGAACTGCTTCCTGTAAGCCCAGCTTCAAAAACCAGCGGTAAGCCACATTCACCTCGACATCTTTTATCGTTTGACGCATACTCTTGATGGAGCATAAATACTGAAGAAGCGGAAGCTTGATGAGCTGCACGGGATCAAGTGATGGACGGCCATCCTGCGTATCATAGAGAGGTTCAACTAAATCGTAGATGAAGTTGAAATCTACATATCGGTCAATGTCACGCAGTAAATGGTCTTGGGGAACTAAATCGTCCAAGCTGACCAGCATTTCTAGTTGTCCGCGAGTATCTGAACTGATTTTCCTTAGCATAAAATCACCTCTAGAGCCTTTATTTACCTCTATTTTAACATATTTTGGGGCAAAAAAATAGACAAAGTAGCGAGTACTTTGTCTACAGTCTG
>JAITVN010000002.1 GCA_031285775.1 Streptococcaceae bacterium
CATCCTTCAGCCGCGCAATCGCTTCCTCACGCGAAGAATGCTGCAAAGACGTGTAACCCCTGATTTCCCCGCCGGCAATCTGCTTCAGCCCTTGCCCCATACTAGAAATCGCATTACGAGAACGCGTCGTAAGCCCAAAGACCTCACCATAAACCTCAGTTACCTTATAACCAGGCATATCATTCATCGTTGAAATAATCACATCACTCATAACAAAAACCTCCTTTTCAACAATTTTACCACACCATAACAAACAATCAATAATAATTATACTCAAAGAAAACATAATAATTAAACTCAAAGAAAACAATTACAAATAACCACTGAGAATAGAAAAAATCACGAAACACAAAAGCGCAGCGGAGCGAATCCCCAGAGAAGACTACAACTCCTTCTGCAAAGTCTGAATCCGATACATATCCGCGTAATAACCATCCAGCGCCAGCAGCTCATCGTGCGACCCGCGCTCAATAATCCGCCCCTTATCCAGCACCAGAATCTGCTGCGCATCCTTAATCGTCGACAAACGGTGTGCAATCACCATCGTCGTCCGCCCCTCAGCCATCCGTTCCAAACCATCCTGAATCAGCGCCTCTGTCTCCGTATCAATACTTGCCGTCGCCTCATCCAAGAGCAGCACCTTAGGATTGCGCACGATCGTCCGCGCAAAATTCAGCAGCTGCCGCTCACCCGAACTAAACGCATCCCCGCCCTCAATTACCGCCGACTCATACTTTTCAGGCAGCTTGTCTATAAACGTGTCGGCCTGCACAAATTGAGACGCCGCAACCACCTCATCCATCGAAATCTCCGGATTCATCATCCGAATATTATCCGCCACCGTCCCCACAAAAATAAAACTATCCTGCAGCACCAGCCCAATCTTGCGGCGCAGCTCCTCCATCGAGTAGTCGCGAATGTCACGGTCGTCAATCAAAATCTGACCATCCGAAAACTCGTAGAAGCGCATAAAAACATTGATTATAGAAGACTTCCCAGACCCAGTATGACCGACAAAAGCCAGCGTTTCACCCGGCTGAACAGTAAACGAAATATCCTTTAATATCTGATGTTCGCCATCGTAGCTGAAATTCACATGACGAAACTCAATCTTCCCTTCGAGAATTTGTGCACCGTCGACAGGATGCTGCTCAGGCACATACTCCGTCTCATTCATAATCTGACGAATCCGAGAACTTGCCACCATCCCATCCGACCAACTGGACAACGAGTCCATTAAACCCGTAATCGGATTAAAATACTGCCGCACATTCTGAATAAAAGCATAAACCAAACCGCCCTCTACCACAGTATGCAACGAACGCTGACCAAACAGCAAAAGCACCAGCACAATCGACAACGCCATCAAAAGATTCACCAGAGGATTGAGCAAAAGCCCATTAATGCTGATCACGCGCATCCGCAGCCGATAATATTCATCGTTGGTCGCATCAAACTCAGCATTCAGCCGCGCTTCCTGCCGAAACTGCTGAATGATGCGCATGCCGGAAATATATTCATTCAGTTTTGTATTTAATTCAGACAAGCGCTTTCGCATTTCCTTGTAAACTCGCGTGGAAATACGATTGTAGAGCCAGATTGCCCCCAAAAGAATCGGCAGAAAAATGAGCATGGCAAAAGTAATCGGCACATCAATGTAGAAAAGTGCCGCAAACGAGACCACGATGGAGATCACGGAAATAATGCCGTTGAAAATCATGAACCAGAACTGGAAAAGGTCGGTGTCATTGGTGATTCGCGTAATCAGCCAGCCTGTCGGTTTCTGGTCAAAGTAGCGCATGCCCAACGTGTGAATCTTCGCGTACAATTTCCCACGAATAAACTGATTCGCCATGTTCGAGCCATTCTGCAGCGTAATCCAGCGGAAAAACCAGGACAGCGCGTTTAAAATCCTGACCGAAAAATAAAGCAGCGCAAAATAAATCAAAGTCTGAGTGGTCGCAATGCCGGCAGTCAGATGATCGTCCATAAAAAATGACAGAATCAGCGGCATCACAGCCGTAAAAACTGTTGTCAGCACGCCGAAGAAAACCGCACAGATAAAATACCACTTGAAAGGCTTCAGGAAAGAAATAATGAAAGTAAAAACATGCCATTGCTCCTTAAAAGAAAGCTTGATATCTTTTTCGTCAGTCATTGGCTTACCTCACTTTCATTGGACTGAGCAAGCGAACCGACATTTTCATCCGCCATGATTTCCTCAGGAGATTGACTTTCCAGCTTACTCTCAATCTGCTGCATCTGCCACATCTGCGCATACCAACCCTCGGAAGACGACAACTCCGCATGATTGCCGCGCTCAGCCACCTTGCCCTCATCCAGCACAATAATTTCATCCGCGTCCATCACCGAACTCAGCCGATGACTGACAATCAAAGTGACCGAATTCGCACGAATCTTAGATAATTCAGTCAAAATCCGACTCTCCGTCTTCGCATCCACCGCCGATAAAGCATCATCCAAAATTAAGAGCTTAGGCTCTATTAATATCGCCCGCGCAATTGACAAACGCTGCTTCTGCCCACCCGACAAAGAAACCCCGCGCTCGCCCACCATCGTGTCGTAACCCTCTGCGAAGCCCAGAATATCCTCATGAATCCCAGCCGCTTTTGCAGCCAGCTCCACTTCCGCCTGCGCCGCCTCCATCCGCGCAAAGCGAATATTGTCCCGCACCGTGGTCGAAAAGAGAAAATGCTCCTGAGGCACATAACCGACAGAAGGCAAATATTCGTCCAGCTGATAATCCTTAATATTGTGCCCAGCATAGTCAATATGCCCAGCGTAATCATCATACTCGCGAATCAGCAACTTAATAATCGACGACTTGCCAGAGCCCGTCCGCCCCACCAAGCCCAGCACTTCTCCCTTTTTCAGAGTAAAATCAACAGCTTCCAGATAATGCTTCGTTTCCCCCGGATATTCAAATGAATCTACAGCAAAATGCAAATCCCCAGCAGCCGGCATTTTCAGCGTACCATCCGACGTCTTAGATTCCGATTTCTGTTTAAGCAAACGGTCCACCCGGTCATAAGAGGCTGAGCCGCGTTCCATAATATTAAACAACATCCCAATCGCAAACATCGGCCAGACCAGATTCCCGAGATAGGCAAAAAAGCTGACCAGCTGCCCCAGACTAATAGTATGATGTAACACATAGTAGCCCCCTAAGAAAATAGTCAGCGAGTAAGAAGCCCCCACAATCAAGTCCATCAGCGGATCATAGAGCGAATCAATAAAATTCACCGCATTAAAAGCCTTATCCACGCGCCGCAGCTGCCCGTCGAAATTCTTAATATCCTGCGCCTCCTCGCCGAAAGACTTAATCGCCTTCACGCCCGTAATCCCCTCCTGCACCTTATCGTTCATCTCCGAAAAAGTCGCCTGAGCATGATCAAACGTCGAGTGAATCCGATCGCCCAGCATCTTCGCTACAAGCGCCAAAAGCGGCATCGGCAGAATCGCAATCAGGGTCAAACGCCAATCAATCGCTAAGAGCATCGCAACAATCGTAGTCCCGCCGGACATGAGCGAATCCGCCAGCGTCAAAATACCAGTCCCAGCCATATCACGAATCGCATTCAAATCGTTCGTGGCGTGAGCCATCAAATCTCCCGTGCGATTGCGTTGAAAAAAAGGCCGATCCATTCGCAGAAAATGACCGAAAAGCCGGGCACGAAGAACTTTTTCCAACTTAAAAGCCGCCCCGCGTAAATTAATAATCCAGAAATAACGGAAAAAATACTCAACGCCAGCCGTCAGCAGCAGAATCAGCAAATAAAGCGCCGTCAGCGAAACAGTCAAATCCCGCCTCACAATGTCATCAATGAACTTACCAATAATAATCGGCGGAATCAAATGCGTCAAAGCAACGCAAAAAAGGGCGAAGAGACCAAGTCCATAGCCTTTTTTCTCGTCCTTAAAATACCACCAAAGCTGAATAAATGCGCGCATCAAATAACCTAACTAAAATAAATACTGAGTTCTATAAGCGTACCATTATTCTAAGATTTTTGCAAATTCAATCAATTTTCAGATTTTTCTATCTTCACGCTTATAATCAATCGGCAGCCATTCCAGCACGCTGTCAATCTTCTGCGTCCAGTAATACCAATCGTGGATACCATCGGATGTCTCGTAAGTGACATCATATCCAGCCGCAACAAACTCAGCTTCAATTGCCTTATTGGCTTCAAACAAGAAATCCTGAGCGCCGCACCAGATATAGATTTTCGGATTCTGTGAACTGTGCCTGATAAGATTAGAAATCTTATTGTCAGAAGCTTCGAATTCCTCAGTCCTCCCGAAAATACCATGCCAGTAATTTGGATTCTTTTCAATTTCACTACTCAAACCATCAAAACTCAAGGCGCCAGACAAAGAAGCCACATGACTGAATTTGTCCGTCGTAAGGCCTAGTTTTACCGCACCATAACCGCCCATGGAAAGTCCTGCAGCAAATGTCTTTTCCCGCTTTGTCGTCAGATTTGGGAAAAACTCGTGAATCACTCGCGGCAGCTCCTCGGCAATCGCATCAAAGTAATTCATGCCATACTTGGTGTTGGTATAAAAGCCCAAATCAGTTGAGGGCATCACCACTGCCAGATTCGTATGGCGAACAAGGCGATCAATACCTGAACGATTCAGCCAAGAGTTTTCATTACCAGACATACCATGAAGCAAGTAGAGCACAGGAATATCCTCTCCAGTATAGTTGTCAACCTTGCTCCGTTCTGGATAGATCACGTTAACCAGACGATTCATCCCTAAGACTTCAGAATAATACTCTATCTTTATTACTGCCATTATTTACCTGATTTCATTATGTACACTATTTGACTAAATGAGTGAATGTTTGTAATTCTCAAGCATCTCTGAAATGATTTCGTGCGATTTGATCACATTGCTTTGATGAAGTTGCTGCATCAGCTCTTGGCGATTTGTTCCGTCAAATTTCTCGACCGCTTTAATCGAAGCCTTTACGATGCTGTCAAATCCACGTTCATAAGGCGTTGAGTTCCAGCCGTGGAAATGTCCCGTTTCGACTTTTAAGCCTTCATATTTGACAATTTCTGCTAAATCAGAGACTCTGCATGTTTCGCCTTTGGCTTCAACAGTGAATTCCTCCATGAAAGCACCAGATTCCAAGTTCATGCTGGCAACGCCTGAGCTGGTCGGAGTCTGAAGATGGACGACTGCTCTTAGCAAGCGATCATTATCAGCCGCCAACTGCGTGTGGTAATCAAGAATCTCATCATCCAAGAGATAAATCAGCGTGTCCAGCGGATGTATGAACATATCATACATGTTGAAAGTAAGTGATTTATCATTAGGAGAGACATTTTTAGTAATTTTGACAAAAGTCTTTTCTGGAATAGCTTTGAGCTGCTGCGTTGCAGGTACAAAACGTCGATTCAACGCGATAATGAAAAGCAGATTTTCTGCCGCAGCCAAATCCAGCAACTCTTTCGTTTCGGTCAGATTCTCCGAAATCGGCTTGTCCAGCACCACATGAACTCCCTGCTTCAAAAAATGCTTGACAATTTCATAATGCGCGGATGTTGCGGCATGTATAAAGACCATTTCTGACAAATCCAGATTTGATAGGATTTGCGTTGCGCCAGCAAAATTATATTTTTTTCGAGTTGCTTCGGCTTTCGTCAGCTCGCGCGAATATATCGTAAACTCGTGCTGATCTTGAAGCTCTGCATAAACTGGCAGGTAGGCTTTCGCCGCGATGCTGCCTGTGCCACCGATAATTCCTATTTTCATGCTCCTATTTTACCAAAAAAGCCGACAATGCGCGAATTTCTAATCGAAATACAGAAAAAAAGCATCTTAATAGCAAAATGAATACAAAAAAACTGAGCGCTTCGAAGCAAAGCTCAGCAAAGCGCCCAGTTGTACAATAATTTGCTTGGCTCAGAACAGGTTTGAGCGAAACAAATTAAATCTTAATTACATGATATTACAAGTTTGTGACTTTGTCAAGTGAAAAGCTAAAAAACATAGGAATATCAGCATTTTCCTTGAATTTTTGTCTTGAAGTCAGACAATTTAGAAATTTTTCTTTTCCAGAACATTTCTGCTTCACACTTCCTCTTCTGTTGAGTGGCACACTTCAAAGCGGGCGCACCTCACATCTTATTTAATCATCGTCCATTGAAAGTACGCTTAGGAATGCTTCCTGCGGAACTTCAACATTGCCGACTGCTTTCATGCGCTTCTTGCCGGCTTTTTGCTTTTCTAGAAGCTTACGCTTACGAGAAATATCGCCGCCGTAACATTTGGCCAGGACATTTTTCCGCAGGGCTTTAATATCCGCTCGAGCCAGGATTTTTCCGCCAACTGCCGCCTGAATCGGCACTTCGAACATTTGGCGCGGAATCAGTTTGCGCAGTTTCTCAACAATTTGGCGGCCGCGCTCTTGAGCAAACTCCTTGTGAGCAATGAAACTCAATGCGTCAACTTTCTCGCCATTCAACAAGATGTCCATCTTCACAAGATTTGATTTCTGATAGTCAGAGATTTCATAGTCAAAGCTGGCATAACCTTTGGTGCTTGACTTAAGCTTGTCAAAGAAGTCAAAGACAATTTCGCTGAGGGGCAAGTGATAAATGACATTCACGCGATTCGTGTCCAAATAGTCCATGGTCACAAAATCACCGCGCTTACGCTGACAGAGCTCCATGACCGTGCCTACATACTCGTTGGGTACCATTATTTGTGCTTTAACGTAAGGTTCTTCTATGGATTCAACCCGGGCGGGGTCTGGAAATTCACTGGGGTTGGCAACTTCATGCATTTCCCCATCAGAGGTATGCACGTGATAGACTACGCTTGGCGCTGTCATAATCAGCTCTAAGCCGAATTCTCGCTCCAGCCGCTCTTGCACGACATCCATATGAAGCAAACCCAGAAAGCCGCATCGGAAGCCGAACCCCAAAGCTTGCGAAGTTTCTGCTTCAAATTGAAGACTCGCATCGTTAAGCTTCAGCTTCTCCAAAGCCTCTCGAAGTTCATTGTATTTATTGGATTCAATCGGATAAATACCTGCAAACACCATAGGATTCATTTTCTTATAGCCGTGCAATGGTGTCTCTGCTGGTCTTTCCGCATTTGTCACAGTGTCGCCGACACGCGTGTCCACCACAGTCTTGATTGATGCCGCTAGATAGCCCACATCACCCGCCATAAGGACGTCGCGCTGCACAGACTTGGGCGTAAAAACGCCGACTTCGGTCACATCAAACTCTTTGCCATTTGACATCAGACGAATTTTATCACCGACCTTGACCGTTCCGTCAACCAACCGAATTTGCAGAATCACGCCTTTATAAGCATCATAAACCGAATCGAATATCATGGCCTTGAGCGGTGCCTCAACATCGCCGGGAGGTGCTGGAATTTTATGTACAACCTGTTCAAGAATCTCCTTGATGCCGATACCAGCCTTGGCGGACGCTAAAACTGCATCACTGGCGTCAAGTCCGATAATATCCTCAATTTCCTGCCGTACCAGCTCTGGCTGAGCCGATGGGAGATCAATTTTATTGATCACCGGCAAAATTTCCAAGTCATTGTCCAAAGCCAGATAAGTATTCGCCAGTGTCTGCGCCTCGATACCCTGCGCCGCATCTACCACCAAAAGCGCACCCTCGCATGCAGCAAGGGAACGACTGACCTCATAAGAAAAATCCACGTGTCCTGGCGTATCTATCAGATGAAAAATGTAAGTATTCCCATCATCTGCATGATAATTTAATTCAATGGCATTGAGTTTTATCGTAATGCCGCGCTCACGCTCCAAGTCCATACTGTCCAGCAATTGCGCCTGCATTTCACGTTTGGAGACGGTATCGGTCAATTCGAGGATACGGTCCGCCAAAGTAGATTTTCCATGATCAATGTGTGCAATAATTGAGAAATTGCGAATTCTCGCTTGTCTTTCCTTCATTTCAGATGTGTTCATTCTCTTATTATAACATATATTTTTCCAGCAAAAAAAGAGAAACAAGGCCGCTGTAAAAAAGAGAAACAAGGCCGCGGCAGACTGTTTCTCTAAATATCTTAATTATTTTCATGCTGCATATTCATACGCATATGTTTGTGCACACGCCTCTTCAAGCGGCGCGATGCCCGCCATTCTTTAATAGCTACCGCATCATCGACAAAAGAAACCAAAAAAGACTCTTTGTATCGAGGCGGATTCAGAGTGGCACCCCACATATGTTTGATGATAATATCTTTTTCCAAGGGAGAAATATCAGTCAGCTTTTGCGCATTTCTATAGGCAATCCGAGGATGAACATATGCATGCGACTTGGCAAATTTGGTTTTTCGCCAATCATAATAAAACAAATCGTGGAAAAGACCAGCTCGAGCTGTCTCATAGGATTTCCAGCCCAATTTTTTTGATATTTTATAACTCTGATAACTGACCCGCAAACTATGCTGTAAACGGGTAGAGACGTGATGATGTTCAATTGTATCCAGCTTTTTTAGCTCTGGCTTCTCTAGGAATTTGCCGACGATTGCCATATACTCAGGATCATCTAACCACGGTTGCGCTTCATCTATACTTTCTCGCATGGGTCTATTATAACACTTGTTTGGGAAAAAGCGAAGAAAGACTAAATTTAGAAAATTTTATGTCATCTTTTAAGGAAAAAAATAAAAAGCAGCTTTCACACTGCTTTTTATAATTGACTAAGTTCGGTCACACCTAAGCATTTGCACGGGCGTGCCTCATATCCTATCTTAATTGAATTCGATACGCCAGAATTATTGAAATTAGATAAGCAGATTCTTGCCGCTTTAGCGGTTAGAAGTCGCTTTCTCTGTGAGTAAAACTTCGGTGAGGCAAGCCTCCCCTGCCAGTTTTTCTAAGCAGACTCTTAATGCTTTAGCACCTAGAGGTCGCTTTCCCCTCAATGGGGTAAATTTCAATAATTCTAAACGGGCGTACTCATATCTTATGATTACAAAGCTTTTTTTGCTTGGTCAGCCAGAGCTGTAAATGCTGCTGCGTCAGAAATAGCCAAATCTGCCAGCATCTTACGGTTGATTTCGATTTCAGCAAGTTTCAAACCATGCATCAGCTTGCTGTATGACAAGCCGTTCATGCGAGCAGCCGCATTGATACGCGCAATCCAAAGTTTGCGGAAGTCGCGCTTCTTCTGGCGACGATCGCGGAATGCGTAGTAGTAAGAATTCATGACCTGCTCATGAGCAGTCTTGAAGAGTTTGTGCTTAGCACCATAATAACCTTTAGCGAGCTTCAGAACGCGCTTACGACGAGCACGAGTAGCTACACTACCTTTAACACGAGCCATATTTAATAATCTCCTTGATGTTTAAATTGAGTTCAGCAGGCTTGAAGCTAGTAAGCAGACCGTTTCGGCTTTAGCCGATTACGGATCGCTTTCCCTCCTCTGGGGGGAGATTAGATAAGCAGAGACTTACGGCTTCATCCGCATACGCATCGCTTTCTCTGTGAGTAATTTGAGAACCTGACCTACGGTCAGAACCACAAATTCCTAAATCTCTACGCTTCAGGTCGAGCCTGCTTCGCATCTTAATTCTAGTAAACTGCCAAATATGACAATTATTTCATGTTAGCGACCATGCGCTTGATACGCTTGTAATCGCTGAAGCTGACCATTGCTGCTTTACGCAGATGGCGACGCTGTTTCACAGTTTTACCGTGAAAACGGTGAGAAGTATAAGCGTGGAAACGCTTGAGTCCGCCTGATCCAGTGCGCTTAAAACGCTTAGCTGATGCGCGGTGTGTTTTTTGTTTTGGCATAATCTTAACCTTCCTTATATCCGTTAACTCTTTGAAGTTGAACTCCAGGAATTAAACTTCTTTCTTTTTCAGCGGCGCCAATTGTAAGAACATTTGACGACCGTCCATTTTCGCTTTTGATTCAACTGTGGAAATGTCCTTTGTTGCTTCAGCGAATTTTCCCATGACTTCACGCCCCACATCCTGATGGGTGATCATGCGGCCGCGAAAACGGATTGACACTTTGACTTTATTGCCCTGTTCAAGGAACTTGCGGGCTTGTTTCAACTTCGTGTTGAAGTCATTTTGGTCAATAACCGGACTTAATCGGATTTCTTTAATCGTGATAATCGTCTGGTTCTTCTTGTTCTCTTTCTGCTTTTTCTTTTGCTCAAATTTGAACTTGGCAAAATCCATAATTTTCGCAACAGGGGGATTCGCCTGCGCAGAAATGAGAACGAGATCAAGTGATTGATCCTCCGCCTGAGCTAGTGCCGTCCGTGTATCTGTGATACCCAGCTGGTCGCCGTCGGCAGAGATAAGACGAACTTCTTTGGCGCGAATGGCGCCGTTCATCGTAACGGTCTCTCTTGCTATGTTGGTCTCCTTTCAGGTCATATTTGACCTCGTTTGATTGTGTTAAAAAGTCAAACCAGAAATCGCTGTGCGATTTAAGTATCTTGTTCATCAGCAATGAATGGTATTGAGCAAAATAAAAACGGAGCCTATTTCGCCCCGCAAAAATGAAATTCATTTTTAAAATGAATAAGTCCATTTGTCTGCCCAGGTCTATTGACGCTAAGGCGAGAAGCGGGTGCTTCTGCTTTTCAACAAGAACAATTGTATCAGTTTTATCATGACCTGTCAAGTCCAATGACTCGATTTCGCTTGACATATCGTTCGAATGTGATAATGTCTTAGGTAGGTCGAAAGACAAAATGTCCCAATCTGTTGTTCCAATAGGTTATTCTAATAAAATGAAAAGGATAGATTTGAACGTGACTGAGACA
>JAITVN010000032.1 GCA_031285775.1 Streptococcaceae bacterium
ATAGATGAAAAATAAGATGGGAAGGTAAAGTAAAAGTCGACAAGTTTGTAAAACCTGTCGACTTTTACTTTTGGATTAATGATGTTTGAGCAAATCAGAACTTTTTCAGCAGCCTCGCAACAGCAACCATTTTTTATATTTATTATTTGTGATGAGGCTAATCTATAAGGGTCATAGACTTTAACAATTGTAAACGCATTCATATTTAAAAAAAGCTGTACCAAAATTTTAATTACTGTACCAAAGCGATGTTTTTCTCCAGCAGCTCTGACAGCGTCTCAATGATGAAGAGCGCTGGCAGTTGACTGGTCATGTCCGCGTGCAGATGCACTCTCTTTTCCTGAACGTCGTAATTGATTGAAAGTTCACTCAGCAAAGCAATACTACTGTTTTCCTTAGGCGTAATTGAGGCGATCGCAGCTAACTTATTATCCTTGACCGACTGCAGAAGCTCAGCAATTTCCATCGTCTCACCTGAAATCGACAGCACAATGATTAAATTCTTCTGATCAGGCGGTAGCTTAGATTGAAAAGGATAAGTTGTATCCGTCAAAGGCGAGGCATGTACACCCTGCGTTGAAAAACGTCGTGCAGCATATTCACACATATAGCCGCTAGCGCCAAGTCCGAAAAATAAAATATTTTTTGAATCAATGATTTTATCAACAAGATGATTACATCTGTCCATTAGCTCAGCAGGATAATTATCCACCGACAAAAGCTGATAGGTGTCTCCGCTCATCGCTGTTTTCTTAATCTGCTGACCGACAAACTCCTGAAAATCATAGTAGGACTGATAACCCAGCTTTCGAATCAGCCGCATCACGCTAGAAGTTCCAGCATGAGAGCTCAGCGCAATGTCGCGCATATGAATATAGGGAATTTTTTCAAAATTATCGCGCAAATAACCGTAAATTACTTTTTCAGTTTCTGAAAGTTCCTGAAAATTGGTCTTACCTAAAAAAGCCATAATTTCTCCCTTCTCCAGTGTCTAGCTAAGTTTGGTGCGCCAGAGGCTAGGAAATTAGATGAATCTAGAACCTGCCTAGGGCAGAACCTAGATCCCCTAAATTTCTACGCCTCTTAACGGGCGCACCTCACATCTTATTTATTACTGTCCCTGCGGGCATTGCGTTTCGTTCGCGCCTTCTTATTCTGCTCAGCACGGCGTTTCTTCTTATTTTCCTCGGCCATTACCCATTTGACGGCGCGCTTGTAGCCTGGCTTGACATGCTTTTTGCCCTTGGCCATCATCCCGCGGGCGGTGCTGGACATTTCCTGCTTACCAGGCTTGCGCTTTCCACGACGATCGCGGTCATAACTGTCAACGATCTCGCCATTTTTCACAGCTTTAGGCAAGAATTTCAGTCCCATTTTCTCTAGTTCCTGCAGCTTGTCCTGATCTGATGGCTCATAAAGTGTGATGGTAATTCCAGACAGACCAGCGCGCCCAGCACGACCAATACGGTGAATGAAGAAAGTCAAATCAGACGGAATTTCCACATTAATCACGTGACTCACGCCTTCAATATCAATCCCGCGTGCCGCCAAATCTGTCGCCACTACATACTGATACTCCAGCTTATTGATACGCTCCATCGTGCGTTTACGCTCACGCGGCTCAATATCACCATGTATTTTGGCAACTTTCAGTCCTGACTCCTGCAGGAAAGCCTGCAGTTTATCCGCCTGCGCCTTGGTATTCACGAAAACTAGCGCCAGATAAGGATTCAGCGTCTGCAGCAAGTTCAGAGTCGTCTCATTCTTGCGGTGGTTGGCCGAAATCAGCCAATTCTCAATATTTTCCGGCACCAGCACTTGACTGCGAATCTGCTCCTGAACAGGGTTATTCAGATACTTCTTCAAAAAAGGCTGCAATTTCTGCGGAATTGTGGCCGAAAAGACCAGCATCTGCAGCTTCTTGCCGAAACTCGACGCAATATTGTCCACATCTTTGAGGAAGCCCATGTCCAGCGTCATATCCGCCTCGTCAACCACAAAAGTCCGCGCCGTATGCACATTGAGCGCCTGCGAGTGAATCAAATCAAGCACGCGTCCTGGCGTTCCAATCGCAATCTGCGGCTGAGAATGCTGGAGTTTCTCGATTTGGCGGGCCTTGTCAGTTCCGCCGACAAAATTAGACACTGTGATCGCTTCGTTGAATTTGACAAACTCCTGTGCAGCCTTAAAAATCTGAGTCGCCAGCTCTCTAGACGGCGCCACAATGACAGCCTGTACCTCATTTTTGGACACATCGAGCTTTTGCATTATCGACAGCAAGAATGCGTGCGTTTTGCCCGATCCCGTCACTGCCTCGCCAATCAAATCGCGCCCCGCTAAAATCGGCGGGATCAGCTTTTCCTGTGTCGGCGTGGGCTTGTCAAATTTGACAGCCTCAAGTGTCTGGTTGATAAAGTCTTTAAATTTAAAATCTTGAAAGTTCATATGTTGATTATAACAGAAAAATGCTGACAAATTCGGAATATTTGCATGCAGCATTTTTCTTCTAACTAAAGCAGTAATTTATATGCGCAGTGATCTAGTCTAGGTCTCTGCCCTGACTAGAAATTACTTTCTTATACCAGTAGAAGCTGTCCTTTCGACTTCGGTCAAGGCTTCCGTTTCCTTCATCATCTCTGTCAACATAGACAAAGCCGTATCGCTTCTTCATTTCCCCAGTACCTGCGGAGATAAGATCCACACAGCCCCACATGGTGTATCCCATAAGCTCAACACCATCAATGCAGATGGCGTCACGCATGGAACTGAGATTTTGCCGCAGATAGTCAATGCGATAAGAGTCATGAATTGAACCGTCTTCTTCAAGCTTGTCAGCCCAGCCGATGCCGTTTTCAACAATCCAAAGCGGCTTGTGATAACGATCATACAAGGTGTTCAAAGCGATTCTGAGACAGGCTGGATCAGTTCCCCAGCCCCAGGCATTTGTCTGGAGATATGGATTTTTTACACCACTCAAAATATTTCCTTCGCCAGCATCTGCATCTTCATCATGAGTCGTAAAGGTAGATGAACCATAGCAGGAAAAGCTTAGGAAGTCGGCAGAGTACTTCTCAAGAAGCATCATATCGTCTTCTGCAACTTTCAACTCAATGCCTTCACGTTTGTACTTTTCTAGGCGATAAGCAGGGTATTTTCCTCCAACTTGAACATCAGAATAAAAGAATGTTTGCTGAGCTTTCTCCATAACAAGAAGTTGGTCAGCCGGATCACAGGTCAGCGCATACATGGGCTGATAAGCAAGCATTTGACCGACTTTCATTTCAGAGTCAATATCATGTGCTGCTTTGACAGCCAAGGCACTTGCAACAAATTGATGATGTGCCGCCTGAGCCAAATTTTGAGGGCTTGGATCTGTAACGCCTCCAGCAATGAACGGTGCTAAATCCATGAAGTTGATTTCGTTAAAGGTAAGCCAATATTTTACCTTGCCTTTATAATAATTGAACACTGTTTGGGCATAATTTTCAAAAAATGGGATACATTCTCGGCTCGTCCATCCGCCGTATTTTATGGCTAAATTCAACGGTGTTTCATAGTGGGACAAGGTAACCAGCGGCTCAATTCCGTATTTCCTGCATTCGTCAAAGACTTTGTCATAAAACTCTAGCCCAGCTTTATTGGGCTCAATATCATCGCCATTCGGGAAAATTCGCGCCCAGCTGATGCTGAGTCTGAAAGTTTTGAAGCCCATTTCGCCCATGAGCGCAATGTCCTCTTTGTAGTGATGGTAGAAATCTGTCGCAATATGGCTGGGATAGTATTCTCCCTCAATGACAGCTGGCACGCAGTTATCTGGGAAATTCGCCTCTTTGCCGAAACCTTTGACGCTGCCGATTTCTCCAGTGACGAGGTTTTTGTAGGTTACTTGTCGCGCCTTTGTGTGTGAGCCTGCGGTAATTACATCAGCAGTATTTGGTCCTTTTCCGCCTTCATCCCAAGCGCCTTCATACTGATTGGCAGCTGTTGCACCGCCCCACAAGAAATCTTTTGGAAATGTTTTCATTTTATCGTTTTATCCTTTCTCAATTGAGTTCAGTGCACCTGAAGCTAGGGAATTAGATAAATTGTGAACCTGCCTAACGGCAGAACCACAATTTCCTAAATTCCTACGCTTCAGAGCGGGCACACTTCGCATCTTATTTTAGAACTGTTAATAAATAGTCACCCATATTCACGCTGCTGCTGTCTGTCATTAGAACTTCCTGAACTGGGCTGGTAATGACGATCGGCGTTATGACAGAATAACCTTTTGACTTGATGGCATCAATATCAAAGTCTAGCAGCTTCTGTCCAGCTTCAACAGCATCACCTTGTTTGACATAAGCAGTAAAGCCCTGTCCTTCTAGACCTACCGTGTCCATACCAACATGTATCAAAATTTCTGTGCCGTTTTCAGTAACCAGACCAATGGCATGATTTGAGGGAAGCAGCACCTGTACAGTTGCTTTGGTCGGCGCAACAATTTCTCCTTTTGACGGTTCAATCGCAATACCTTCCCCAAAGGCGCCGCTGGAAAATACCTCATCAGGTGTTTGGTTTAATGGCACTGTTGTGCCAGTCAGAGGACTTGCGATAATTTCCTTAATTCCTTTAACATCAGCTAAACTCATGCTATTGACAGTCACATTATTCACGCCTGCAGCAACAGCCTCTTTTTCAAATATTTTTGGAATCTTGACAAACATGGTAAGTGCAAAACCAAGGACAAAAGCCAGAATAGAAGTGATGATGCCGATGACAAGATTTTTTGTGCCAGAATCACCACCAAGGAAGCTAGGATAACCGAAGACACCCAGACCGCCCATGATGTAGCTCGTCAGGTTAAATAGCCCAGCAAATGCGCCGGCAATTCCTCCAGCTACGCAGGACATAATGAATGGGGTCTTCATCGGCAGCGTCACACCGTAGATAGATGGCTCCGTCACACCGAAGATGCCGGAAATAAAGGCTGGAATTGAGAGCTCTTTGACTTTTTCCTCTTTTGTTTTAAAGAAGACTGCAAGCAATGCACCGATTTGTGCGAAACTTGCCCCAAAACACAGTGCAATGATTGGATCATAATGCAAAGTAGCAATGTTATTGATGGCCAATGGCACGACACCCCAGTGCAGACCAAACATGACAAGTACTTGCCACAGTCCGCCTAAGAGAAGACCCGCAACGACTGGACTGAAGCCAACTACCTGAATAATGCCCTGGCCAACCAATGCCGACGCCCAAGTAATCACAGGACCGATGACTAAAATACCGACTGGAACTGAAATCAGCAGCGTACCAAATGGCACAATAAATAGTTTGACAACACCAGGTACCACTTTTCTAAGCCATTTCTCGACTTTTGAAGCAAAGAAGACAACCACAATGATAGGAACAACTGATGAATAATATGACTGAATGATCACAGGAATGCCTAAAAATGTGTAATAAATTGGTGAAGCAAAGATTGTCCCTGAGAACAATGTATAAAGAGGTTCTGCGCCCGCTGGATTGACAAGACTTGGATACAAAAGCCCGCCCGCAATCGCCATGGCTGTGAACTTGTCCATTTTGAATTTCTTTGCTGCAGAATAAGCGAGAAAGAAAGGTAGGAATTGAAAGAGCCCGTCACCTGCAGCTTGAATCAGGAGATAGGTTCCAGAGCTTGTAGAAAATCCAGCTACTGATAAAACAGCCGCGAGACCTTTCAGCATACCAGCTGCAGCCAGTGCGCCAAGTACTGGTGAGAAAAGCTTGGACATCAAGTCAATAAACTTGGCGAGAATGCTTCCTTCCACCTTGTCCTCTTCATCGCTTCCTCCGCCGCCGGCAAAGCTGAATTTTCCGACTTTCATGACCGCATCGTAGACATCAGGCACTTGGTTTCCAATGACAACTTGATACTGTCCGCCGGATTTTACAACAGTGACGACGCCCTCACGCGCTTTCAGATAGTCGTCGTCAGCAAGGCTTTCATCTTTCAGCCGAAAACGCAGGCGCGTAATACAATGGACAAGACCTTTTACGTTGTCACGTCCCCCTACATGTGCCAAGATATCCTTGGCAAGTTCATCATATTGACCCATTTTTTCCTCCTATGGGGTTTTTTTATTCTGAAATTAATCGCTGGACATGGATGATGAGATAGGCTGACTCCTCCAGCCCTAACTCAAAATTTCTGCTCTCTCTCAGGTATTCCACAATCTTGACAACACAGGCGCCCGACTCTGGATACTTTTTGACGACCTGCTCATGAAGAAAGCTATCATCCAACACTGGCTTTTTATGTCCGTAGCCTATGGCAATTCTATGACTCAAGTATTCAATGTGTGTCACGAATCTTTGGAAAGAAATCGTATTTTCGTCGAACTCTCTTTTGAAGTGATACCTTACAATCCTTAGAATCGCTTCGGTTATTTTTGTAATTTCAAAAGTGTTGGATAATAGACCTTGTTCCTGATTGGCATTGACAAAATGAAGCGCAATGGAGGCGGCCTCATCCTGATTCAGCTCGACATCCAATACCTTTTTTACCTGCTTGATGAAGCCCTCACTCAACTGGAATTCTTTCTGATAAAAGCGACGAACTTCCCAAACGAGAGGATTTTTAATCACAAGCCCCTCTCTTGTTCTTTCAATCACATAATGTATATGGTCAGCTAATGAAACATAAAGGCTCAAACCATAGACCTGATGAAAGTTCTCCTCGGCTTTCCTGATCAAGTTATTGACAAGATCAATCTCTTCAGGAGGCAGTTTTTCATAAATTTCAAGAAGCGGTTCATTTTTCGCATTCTTCTGCAGAATAAATTCTTTCTCAATTAGGGATGAATCAATGTCACTTCCTCTGTTACGATTAAAACCAATCCCCTTCCCCATCACAAATTTTTCGTTTCCGTCTTCATCCATCACTAATAGTGCGTTGTTATTGAAGACTTTTTGAATTTTCACATGGACCTCCTTCCACATTGACTATTGTGTGAGCAAAACAAAAGAGACCAAACTACAAAAAGATGATAAACATCATAATTATAATTTGGTCTCGCCTGATTTAACAGTCACAATCCAATTGCGGCAAGTTTCACTTGCCGATAAAATTCATATTTAATAAGTAAAATATAACAAATTAGACTTTGTCTGTCAAGGATTAACTTAAAAAAGTTCTCGTTTTAATTTTAATCTAATTATCTCATGATAACATCATCATTCTGTGAAACTTGGCTTGTAAAAATTCCGATTATCCAGCGGCCAGATTCGAGCCGTCTGCTGCCCTTTATCAATCGGCGCCAGCGCCGTCATCATCATCATCATATTGGCGTCCATCATGTCAATTTGGTGGATCATCTCGGCTTCCATGATTTGCGGACGCACGGGCGAACCATAATCAAGCTCGCCATGATGACTTAAGACAACATGCCGAAGTAAAAGAACATCCTCTGAATCTTCGTCCAATCCTAGCTCAACCACAGTCTTCGTGATTTCCTCGTCAATTAGGACGATGTGGCCGATCAGATTGCCTTTCAAAGTGTAATTCGTATTTTCAAATCCTGTAAACTCAAGACATTTTGCCAAATCATGCAGAAGAATACCTGCGTACATCAGTGAACTGTTGAGCTCTGGATAAACCTCGCAGATTTTTTCAGCCAGACGCAGCATTGTTGTTTCATGGAAGGCCAATCCGCCTTCAAAAGCGTGATGATTGGATTTGGCGGCAGGAAACTCGTAGAATTCTTTATCAAATTTTTTCAGCAGAACACGCACAATCCGGTTCCAAGTGGCATTTTCGATTTTAAACACAACTGAAGTCACGTAATCACGTAACTCCTTTTCATTTACTGGAGATTTTTCACGGAAATCTGACGGCTGCGACGGCTCACCGTACTCAGGTAAACGCAGTTTCAGCTGATTGACCTGAGGCATGTTATTATAAACTTCGCGCTTGCCTTCTGCATGGACAACTTTTCCTGCTGTGAAGGTGTCAATGTTGTGCTGCTGCGCGTCCCAGAGATTGCCGCCGATAGTACCTGAGCGGTCTTGAAATACCATCTGCAGGTAGTCTTTGCCGGCGCGGGTCTGCTTGAGTTCGACAGACTTGATGAGGTAAAAGCCTTCGAAGTTGTGGTTTACCTGCATGTCCTTGATAAGCGTCATTTTTTCTCCTAATCTGTGAATTGTTAAAATTTTCGGCTAAATTGCTGTTTTTGCTTCTACATTGATAATTATAACAGATTCTTACGCTTTTGTTTTTTTCATGAAATTTATTGCACTTGACAGTTTTGTTATTTTGGTGTACAATATACCAACATTATACATACGAACGGCAAACTTAGGAGGAGACATGGCAACAGTAAAAGATACAAGAATTTCATTTCGAACAAATCGTGAGTTGCGTGATAATGCGTCAGAAATACTGGACAGACTGCAGCTTGATATGTCCACGGCACTCAACATATTTTTGGGACAAATCGTTGAAAAAGAAACACTCCCTCTTGATTTTTCCAATCGGAAAAAAGAGCTTGCACTATTAGAAAAAATGCTCGACGAAGCCGAAGCAGATATTCATACTGGAAGAGTCTACTCGCTTGATGACGCCTTTCAAAAGGTTGCAGAATCGGGGATAAAATATGATACAACGCGTCATCACCCGAATTGAGACTTCAGAAAATGCAGTTTCTGATCTTATCAGCATTCAGAACTATATTTCTTTCTTGCTTCAATCTCCGCGTTTTTCATTCCTCTCAGAATTTTAGTCATTTATTCAAAAACTGAAGTCAATTCCAACTTCAGTTTTAGTCTATATGTTCAGTTTCGTCCAAATGTATCCAGTTTATTTATCATTCAAATAGTTAATCAAGAATTCTCGGTCATTTGCAGTTTGCGAGACAAAATTGACTTTTTCGAGTTGCCGCACATCGACCCATTCAAAATCATTTTCTCCAGCTGTCGACTGCTGATTTTCTGAAAGTTTCACTGAATAATAGAAAAGGATTGTTGGAATATTCCTATTTTCTGAAAATTTTCCGTCCGTCAATTTGCCGAACGACACTTGAATCGGCTGCTCTGAAATCTGTTCTGGTTTTATATTTAGATGCAATTCTTCACGAAGCTCGCGCATTAAGCCCTTCTGGAAGTCTTCTCCATAATCTATACCTCCGCCTGGAAACCCGCGAAGTTTTAATTCTGGATGGTTTTTTACTTCTTCTTTGGAAAGCAGGAGTTTACCGTCTCTAACAATTACGGCTTTGACAGCTACTCGGTAGAGGCAGTCAATAATTTCGGTTAAACGTTGATCAATCATTAATACCTTTCTGTAAATATATCCAACATTTTTCTGTTACTATAGTTGATTATAACAGAATTCCGAGGATTTGGACATAAACAAGAAATAGGCTATAATGAATACAAATTCGACAAAAAGGGGGCAAGCGATGAGGATAGCTTTGATATATTTTTCAGGAGTGGGATCAACCAAGCACATCATTTCTTCTATGGCAAATTACTTGAGAGAACTGGATATTTCGACTGAAAAAATCCCAGTTGACAGGTACGGAAAGCTCCCTTTAAACTGTGACGCCTACATTTTCGGAACCCCTGTGTACCATGGAGAACCAGCAAAACCAGTCCTCTCTTTTATACAACAGCTGTCAAAATTAGACGAAGCAAAACCTGCATTAGTGTTTAGCAGTTATGGGCTTTGTAAAGGCTTCACGAATAGACATTTAGCTGAAATACTCTACGATAAAAACCTAAAAACAGTAATGAATAGCGGATATCGTTCCCCAGCAAGTGATGGTACACTTTTCCTTCAAAATGTTAAGCGCTTCTTTAGTTTCGAGAAAAATGTTGAGGATCATATAAAAAAGGATATCGATAATTTTGTTGATTTAGTTAATAATGAGAGTACGCTGTATTCAAAGCCGCGAATAACCATTGGCGCAGTACTTAATATGCCAAATGCATATTTTGGCGGAAAAACTAAGCTTAAGATCAGACTTCATGAAGATAAATGCATCAAATGTAATTTATGTGTGAAAAACTGTCCAGTCAAGGCTATAACTATGGACGAACGAGGATATCCCTGCATCAATAGAGAAGACTGCTTAAACTGCTACAGATGTATCCACAAATGTCCGAAACTGGCACTATCGCTGGGTAAGAAGGAGATTCTGAAAGTAATAAAGTGAGTTGTTGCTTTCTAATATCAGAAGTTAATTTAAAAAGCTGGGGGATTTACCTCAGTTTTCATCTATTTGCTCAGTCTCACCTAATGCATCCAGTTTGTTCAGCTGGCGGTTCATCATATTGGTGCGGGTGTTGATGAGATTGTCAATGTCTTTGTTTGATTTCTGGAGGTCTTTCTGAATGCCTTCTAATGCGGCTCCGTACTTTCCGAACTCGGTTTTGACGTTAATCAAGAGGTTGAAGACTTCTGTGGATTTTTTTTCAATCTGCAGGGTCTTGAAGCCCATCTGGAGCGAATTTAGGACGGCGGTCATGGTGGTTGGGCCTGTGATGTTTATCTTGTAGTCACGGCGGATTTGCTCAACGAAGCTGCCGTGCTCAGCATTGACGACTTCTAGGAAAAGGCCTTCTGTGGGCAGAAACATGATGGCAAAGTCCGTCGTTTTCGGCGGCAGAATATATTTTCCGGCAATGTCTTTGGCAAATTCTTTGATGCGCTTGATGAGCTCTTTTCTGTATTGCTCAACTTGGGCGCTGTCATTGTTTTCTTGGGCATCAAGCAGGCGCTGATAGTCTTCAAGTGGAAATTTCGAGTCAATGGGCAGAAGGACTTCGTCGTTGTCCGTTTTTCCGGGTAAAACAACAGCAAAGTCAACTTTGTTGCTGCCTTGAATGTTCTCCTGCTCGCGGTATTGCGAGCGCGGCATGATGTCTTCGAGAATTTGGTTGAGCTGCAGCTCGCCGATGATGCCTCGGGTTTTCACACCCGACATGACTTTGGAGAGGCTGCCGACATCGCTGGCCAGGTTGCGCATTTGACCGAGACCCTGCTCGACAGACTTGAGCTGTATCTGAACCTGTTCAAAGCTTTGGCTGATTGACTTTTGCAAGGTCTCTTGGAGTTTTTCATCGACAGATTTCTGGATCTGTTCAAGTTTTCGCTCATTAGAATCCTGCAAATCCTTGAACTGGCGGTCAAATTTGAGGTTGATTTGCTCAGTCAATTCGGACAGTTTCTTGTTATTTGTCTCGGTTAATTCAGACATTTTTTTGTTGTTTGTCTCTGAAAACTCGGACAACTTCTTGTTATTTGTCTCACTTAACTCAGATAATTTTTTACTGTTTGTCTCGGAAAATTCCCGCATGTTGTTTCCCGTGATGTCAATGACTTGATTGAGTGCCCCGTTGATTTCCTGACGGTTTTGTCCAAGTTCCATGCGCAGGTCTTGTCGAACTTCACTTAGATTTGAAGACAGCGTGTCAACTTTAGCCAGCATTTTCTCATCGCGACTGACGGGTTTCTTAAAAAAATTGGCCAGTCCGAGAATAATCGCGACCAGGATACCAATCCCCAGTAAAATTTCAATTGTTTGTGTCATTTATAGTTTCTTCCGTAATTTTTTGATCTGTTCAGCTGGTTCCCCATTGAATGTGAATGAGCCTGCGACAAAGGCATTGGCACCAGCTGCTTTGGCGGCTGTAATCGTCTCATCTGTAATTCCGCCGTCAACTTCGATATCAAACTCAAGTCCGCGGAGCTTCCTAAGCATTGCTAAGTCTGCAACTTTTTCTAGGCACTCTGGAAGAAAGGATTGACCGCCGAAGCCCGGATTTACTGTCATGACAAGTACCATGTCGACGAGTCCAAGCACGGGCTCGATGGCATTGACGGGAGTGCCGGGATTGATGACAACGCTTGCCTTCATACCCGCAGCTTTGATTTTCTGCAGGGCGCCATGTATGTGATGCGTCGCTTCAACGTGTATACTCATACTGTCAGCACCGGCTGCAGCAAAAGCTTCGACGTAATCCTCAGGATTTTCAACCATGAGATGGCAGTCAAAAAAGAGCTTGCTGTGCGGGCGCATGGCAGCTACTACGCCGGCACCGAAGGTCAGATTCGGTACGAAATGATTGTCCATGATGTCAATGTGCAGCCAGTCAGCACCAGCTTTTTCCAGCCGGACAGCTTCTTCAGTGAATTTGCCGAAATCACCTGATAAAATTGACGGCGCAATATAATAATCAGTCATCTTTTTTGACTCCTTTCAACACCATTTTTGTGAGCACAACTATTCCCACAGCTGTCATGACGATCATCGCAATCAAAACAGGAATTCTCAGATTTCCCAGATCATCTTTAAAAATGATCAGAAGCAGCCAGAGCAGCATGAGAACAAAGATCCCTAGCGTGTGAATAATCACGATTTGTTTACTGTTTCTTGGCTTTTTTGACATAGACTTCCCTTGTTTTATTGATTTCAGATGACAGCTGCAAAAAACTGTCATAACGTGATTTGGCAATTTCTCCACTTTCTACTGCAGCTTTAACGGCACATTCGGGTTCATGCGTGTGCGTACATTCTCGGAACTTGCAGTGTGCACTGACTTCGTAAATCTCAACAAAGCAGCGATTAAGCTCTGGAATCGTGTCAACTTCATAATCAAGTGACGAAAAACCTGGTGTGTCAGCGATTCTTCCGCCAGCAACGCTGTACAACTCGACATGTCGTGTGGTGTGTCGGCCGCGTCCCAGCGCAGTAGAAATCTCAGCCGTGGCTAAATCAAGTCTAGGTGCAATTTTGTTCAGCAAAGTTGACTTTCCAACACCCGTCTGTCCCATAAATACGGTAACTTTACCACTTAAATCAAGCAAAAGTGATTCAGGATTCGTGAAAACTTCATAGCCGATTTTTTCATAATCAGACAAATCCAGCTGCTCTAAATCCGTTTTTGTCAGATAAATCTTACAATGGATGCGGCGGTGTTCTAAAAGAACCAGAAAACGATCCAGAAGATTTCGATTAAAATCAGGCTCAACCGTTGACATGACAACAACGACTTGGTCAATATTGGCAATGGCTGGTCGTACCAGTGAATTTTTACGCTCATGGACACTCAGTATATAATTATTCTCAAAGTCGACAAAATCGCCTACCAGCGGTTTAACGTCCTTGTTTCGGAAATTCCCCCTGGCACGAGTCTCATATACTTTTCCAGCTGATTCGACACTATAAAAGCCGCCTAGAAGTTTAATGATCCGCCCTGTTTGCATATCTTCTATTATAGCAAAAATCCGCCGAAGCGGATTCAGACAGGCAAGCCTTTTTTATTCTTTGGCAAAAACACTACTGTACGAGGCATGACAAAAACTGAAGTTGTATTTCAACTTATTCTATTTCAAGCCGTACCAGGCAATTCCTTCATCGCGCCAGCCCAGAGAAGCGAGCTGATCCCGCTCCGCAGAGCCTGTCGTATAAAGATGCTGCCCAGAATTCGGATTGTAAACACGATATAGGGACACGCCATTTTCAGGGTCGGAATTAGAATACCAGCCGATTCCCTCATCGCGCCAGCCCAGAGAGACGAGTTGGTTCTTTTCATACAGACCAATCGTAAAATGATGCAAGCCAGAGTTCGGATTGTAAACGCGGTAAACTGGCACACTCTTATCAATCACAGGCGCCTGCTCAGCAATTCCTTCATTTTTCCAGCCAGATTTTGCAAGTGAATCACGCTCAATGCTACTGTTTGTGTAAAAATGTTCGCCAGAATTTGGATTGTAAAGGCGGAATAAAGCCGAAGTTTTTCCAGCATTTTCAGGCAGAATTTGTATTATCAGATTACCCAAGGCAGTATCAATATGTGAAGAGCTCTTATAGTGATAGTTATACTGGACTGTCAGGATACCAGGCTTATTGGTGACAAATTTTCCAGACTTTGATGTTGTGCTGACACCGTCAAATATAAAAGTCACACTTTCATAGACAAGATCCGTCCCAAGTTGCGTATTCGCCTGATAGGTTTCACCCACTCGAATGGTGGAATCGAATTGTTGCGAGGGAGATGAAGAAGACGAACTTTCAGATGTCTCTGATATTTTAACGTTGCTATCTGCAGAAGCGAAAGCCATAGTACCGGCGCTGACTAGACCAGTAATTGAAACTAGACAAAATGTGAGCAGTTTAATTATTATTTTCATCTTTTCTCCTTAATTTGCCAAGCCATACCAGGCAATTCCTTCATCGCCCCAACCAATAGAAACAAGCTGATCCCGCTCGGCAGAGCCTGTCGTATAAAGGTGTTGACCAGAGTTTGGATTGTAAACCCGATACAAAGACACCCCATTTTCAGGGTCGGAATTCGAATACCAGCCGATCCCCTCATCGCGCCAGCCTAGAGAGACAAGCTGATTCTTTTCATACAGACCAATCGTAAAATGATGCAAGCCAGAGTTCGGATTGTAAACGCGGTAAACTGGCACACTCTTATCAATCACAGGCGCCTGCTCAGCAACTCCTTCTTTTTTCCAGCCAGCTTTCACAAGCGAATCTCGTTCATAGACCCCATGTGTGTAAAAATGTTCACCAGAGTTTGGATTGTAGAGACGATAGAGAGTGGAAGCTTCGCTCGGATTTTCAGGTAAGATTCTGACCCCTAGATAACCAAGTACAGGATCGGTATGCCCGTCCTCTGGATTGGAATAGTGGTAGTTATAAAATACTTCCAAAATTCCAGGTTGCTTGGCATCAAAAACACCTGTTTTCGCGATTGTCGTCACACCATTGAGCACAAAACGAGTGCTTTCATAAACATATGGCTCTCCCAAATCTGTCGGAACTTTATAGCTCTGACCGACACGTATTGTTGGCAAATCTTCCGGTTCCAATGTGGGAGGAGTGTAATCCAGTGTTGTTTCAGATTTTACGCTAGTCGCCAAACCTATTTGCAAAAACAGTCCTGTAGAGAAAGATAAAGCGATTATTAATCTTTTAGATATTTTTTTCATGTGCCTTCCCCCTAATTCGCCAGACCGTAAAAGGCCGTGCCAGAATTTTTCCAGCCCTTACTTATAAGGTTATCCCGTACGTATGCTTCAATGATGACATACTGCTTTTCTGTTGTGATCGTCATAGAATTTACACTCTCTAATTTTAAGTACATTTTAATATAAAGAGTTTGCATTGTCAGAGGCTGCTGAAAAAGTTCTGATTTGCTCAAACATCATTAATCCAAAAGTAAAAGTCGACAGGTTTTACAAACTTGTCGACTTTTACTTTACCTTCCCATCTTATTTTTCATCTATCAAGGTCATAATTCGTTTCATGTTTACCACAAATACTGTCATAGCCGTTTGTAAAGTCATTGCGAAAAGACCTCGTGAGTAAGCTCTGTCAAGGCCATGCCTTTGTTTAAGTTCCGAATTTTTTGCCTCTATTTTGTAGCGCTCACTTATCACTCCTTGAAAGTAAACACTGTCCTCAAAGATTTTCTGCTTCTGATGCGTATTGCTTGGAATTGAGCGGCTATGGCTCTTACTTTGGCTTCCCGTTTTATAACAGCCTTCTCGTAAAGGACAAACCTGACACTTTTCAATATCATAAAAGCAGGTCAATACTTTTGTATCTGAATTCTTACGCTTGCCCGTCAATGTCTGGCGAATCGGAGCTTCTCCTGCAGGACAAATGAAGGTGTCCGCATCTTTGACGTAGGTAAAGCCTTTGGTGTCGTGACCTTCTGAAATGACAGAATTTAAACGTGAAAATAGTTCAAGATGATTTGCTTCGCAGTACTCAATGTTGTCTTTCCAACTGTAAGCACGATCGCCTACGATTCCCTCGACATTCATTCCATTCTTCATAGACGCTTGATGAAGCGCTTGAAGATAATTCCCGTCTGCCTTTTCCCCGCTGGTCACAACGACCGCCGTAATCAATCGTTCTTCCGACAATGCAATGTGATTCTTATAGCCAACGAAAGGCTTATCCACTGCCTTGTAGCCCACCCTAGCATCAGAGTCAAACGACTGCGCATAGGCGATGTCTGAAAGCTTTTCTTCTAACAAATTGCGCTGCTCACGAATGATGCCAAGATTCGCTAAATCATCCTGTCCCACTGTCTCAATGAGCTGCTCACAATAAGATTTCTGAGCTTCAAAACTCGCCGTCTCTTCAGGCTTTTGAGGGAGAAGTTCGGCAAGCTCTGGATCATTCTGATAAATGGCTTTGCGCAGGGCTTTACTTTGTGATTTCAAAATCTCACTTGGAGATTTTTGATTGAAACGAGAACTACTGTGCGTGGCGTCTAAAATGATGCGTTTACTTTTTAAGACACCTTCACGTATTGCAATCTCCAAAGTTTTTTGGATAAGCAAATCAATCAGCCTCATGTCCTGAATACGCTGAGTTCTAAATTTTGATAAACTGCTTGCATCAATGACATCATCTTCTGGCGAAAGATCTAAGAAAAACTTACAAGCCATATCCATTTGACAGCGTGCAATCAAATCTCTATCGGACAATTTGTAACGAAGTTTAAGATACAAATATTTGAACATCTGAATTGGCTCATAAGCAGGGCGCCCATTATCCAGACAATAGTTCTCAACAAGCTCATCATAAACAAACTGAAAATCTACGAGCGCCTTTAGACGACGAAACTCATGATTGCTGGGGATAAGAATATCGTAAATGGAGAGGTAAGAGCTGAGTGTGGTTTGTCCTGTTTTTATCATATGAACCGCCTGTTGCTTGATAACTCTATTATACTAAAAAATCACTATCTATTTTACTCAGATAGTGACTTTTTCAGCAGGTTCC
>JAITVN010000042.1 GCA_031285775.1 Streptococcaceae bacterium
TAATTGGAGCTGATGGAATTCCCAGCATAAAGAACAAGCGGGTTCTTACGCTCCTCTTTTGTCAACAAGTTTTGAAAGCTAGAATGCAGGAAGTCAGTTGCTGCTTTCGCACCGAGGTATGAACCGCCGATACCGAGCACCACCAGCACATCACTGTCGCTTTGAATTTTCTTTGCCGCTGCCTGAATGCGGGCAAACTCTGCCTTGTCATAGTCCTCAGGCAAGTCAATCCAGCCCAGAAAATCTGAACCTGCGCCAGTTCCCTCGCGCAGCACCTTGTCTGCTGCAGTCACCTGCCATTGGATTTCGTCAAGTTCATGGTCAGCTACGAACGGCTTGAGTGTGCCGTATTCGAATTTGATATGAGTCATTAAAGTAACGCTTCCTTTCTTGATTGAGCTGAAAGACCGACGACAAAAAGATGGACAGTTTTCTTGCTCTTGGTTTTTTTAAACCTTTTTTCTATTATTCATTTTATCATTTTTTTGAAGGCTTAACAATTTTACGGTGTTTTTTTAAAATTTTGGTAATTCTCTTTTCTGAGAATTGCTTTTGTCCAAGTACCAGCGGCGGTCTTAAAAGCCTCCAAAATATTATCCTTTGGAGGTTTTGTCTGATTTTAAGTTTTCTGACAGTAAAGTTACTACTTGCTGACAATTTTTATCAAATCTTTTGCGCCGGCAGTAACTTCGCCTTCAGTATTAACTTGGACATTATATCTATTCGTGTCCAAATTCGTGAAGACAATTGTTGTGATTGGCGGAAGTTCGTGATCTTTTAATACCTGCAAATCAATCTTGGCGATTTCTTGCCCGACAGTCACCCGCTCATCCACTTTGACTTTCACATCAATGCCGACACCATTGAGATTCACGGTGTCAATTCCCATGTGGATGAGGACTTCGTTTTTATAGTCGTCCAGCAGGCAGATGGCATGTTTGGTCGGAAAGATACTCAATACTTTGCCGTTGATCGGTGACTTGATAATTCCAGTGGTCGGATTTACTGCAAAACCATCGCCCATGGATTTACAGGCAAATACTTCATCAGGTACTTTGGCGATCTCCATGACTTCACCGTCGGCGGGCGATGCGATTTCAAAAAGCTTTTCCGGATCTGTGCTCACATTGAGACTGCTTGCCGTTTCAGAAATACTTTTCCCTGTGATTTGTTGACCGGACAGAACTGCTAATACACCGTCTCTTATCGCCGAGGCTTTCTGTCCGTATATAACCTGTACATTCTTTCCTAAAATGCTCACGCCATTGGCTTGTAACCCGGCAAAGGCATCCTTGTCAACGAGCGTTGTATCTTTAACATCTACACGTAATCTTGAAAAACATGCGTTGACATTGGTAATATTGTCGGCGCCTCCCAGAGCTGCGATGACTCTGGTAAACAGTGCGGTGTCGTCTAAAGTAATAACTGTGTCTGCACTGGCTTCTGCTTCTTTTCTTCGACCAGGTGTTTTGAAGTTAAATTTCTTGATGGCGAAATAGAACAAATAATAATTAATGACTGCCCAGACAACACCTACAGGGATTGCCAACCACCAGTTTCCTTTATTTGTAAACACGTTGAAGAACAAGTAATCAAGCAGTCCCCCAGAAAATGACAAGCCCATGTGAGCACCGATAAGATTGATCGCAGTAAAGCCCAAGCCAGTAACGACTGCGTAGACGCCAAAGAGTGCTGGCGCAGCAAAAATGAAACAAAATTCAAGGGGCTCTGTGATGCCGCAGACAACTGATGTAATAGCTCCTGACAATAAGATTCCTTTGACTTTTGCTTTGTTTTCAGGTAAGGCATTTTTATACATTGCAAGAGCGATTGCCGGCATTGAGAACATTTTTAAAATGAACAATCCGTTCATAAATGTACCGCCAGTACTCTTTACGCCATCAGCCAATTGCGCAAAGAAGATAAGCTGATCACCGTTTACAACCTTACCAGCATGGGTAACGTATTCACCTGCTTGCAGCCAGAAGGTCGGCCACCAGACGTGATTCATGCCGAAAGGAATGGTAAGACGTTCAACGAAGCCGAACATAAAGCCAGCAAGGCCAGAGTTCATTCCTGAAATTGTCCTGGATAAGTTGTTGATGCCCATTTGAACTGGTGGCCAGGCAAAACACATGACGATACCCAGAAAAAAGGCACAGAAGGCAGTTAGAATCGGCACACTGCGCTTGCCTGCGAAAAACTGCAAGGCCTGAGGCAATTTGACATCGTGGAATTTATTGTAGAGACTTGAAGCCAAAACTCCAATAAAAATACCGCCTAAAACCCCTGTCTGCAAGGTATCTATGCCCAAAATATTGGCATAGCCGACAGTTTTAGGCGTCACATTCAATATCCCGCCAATGGTAACATTCATGATCAAATAGCCGACGATGGCAGAAAGGGCTGCAACGCCATCATTTTTCGAGAGACCAATGGCAACACCTACCGCAAAGATGACAGGCAGATTGCCGAAAATAATGGAACCGCATTGCAGACAGACATTAAAGATTTGCTGGACAACATTGTTATCTGCAAATGGCATCATATTCAAGAAACTTTGGCTGGTAAAAATCGTCCCCAGTGCCAGAAGAATTCCGGCAGCTGGTAGGATAGCTATTGGGGTTTGTAAGGAACCACCGATATTTGTTACTTTATTAACAAATTTCATTCCTAAATTTCTCACTGTTTGCATTTTTTCTCCTTAAATGTTTCAAACAATTCAGTAACAGCGTTTGAAAAGTTGAGATTAAGTTTAAATGATGCGCGCTTTCTATTCCAGATTCGCATGTCTCGCAAATACTCTGTTGGTTGAGACCTCCTTTTTTTCCGCCAATGGGAGTACCATGGCATCAAACATCAGCACCATGCCGATTTCAAACATACTTCCGCCGGACAGTGTGTTTCTTTTATTCGTGTCACTTTCAGGCAATTTGTCAGTGAAAGCCGGAATGCGTATGCAGCTGTCAGCGAGACGAGCTAAGGTAGAATCTTCAAATATTGACACGACTGCAATTGTCCCGCCTAGCTCCTTGGCTCTTTTTGTAATTGACACAAGATTCGTCGTCTCTCCAGAGGCACTTCCGACAATCAGCATGTCTCCAGCTTCGAAGGCTGGTGTTGTCGTATCTCCTACTACGAAAGCTTCATAGCCGATATGCATGAGCCGCATTGCAAAGGCTCTTAGCATGAGTAAAGACCTGCCGGCACCGCAGACAAAGATTCGATTGGCTGTTTCAATTTGATGCATGACTCCCTGAATTTGATCTTCTGAAACTTTGAGCTCAATTTCTGACAACTCTAAAGCAGCTTTTCCTGCGATTTCGTTGATTCCCTGTTTCATCTTTTTTCTCCTTGATTACCTGTATTCATTCAGCAAATTGTACATCTGCATGGCTGTGTCTCTGGGATTTTCGACATTGTACAGTCCTCCGCCGACAATGATGTCGTCAATGTCACTTTGACAGGCAGCTTCAAAGCTTCCCAGTTTGATGCCGCCTGCAGCGGCTTTGCTGATTTTAACCTCTTTGAGTTTTTTGATTTCCTCTACAGGATCTGCACCTGTATTTTGCACATCATAACCAACATGTACGCAGATATAGTCTGGCTTCCAGGCTTCAACTACTTTGGCTCTTTGTGCCAGTTCCTGGATGGCACACATGTCGACAAGCACTTGACCTTTGTATTCTTTTGCTGTTTCGATGACGTCTTTAATCGTTGCATCGTTGGCTGCTGCTAATACTGAGACCATGTCAGCGCCTGCCTCAAAGACTTCTTTTGCCATGATGGCGCCGCCGTCCATAATCTTTATGTCAGCAAACACTGTTTTTTCTGGATAGCGTGTCTTGATTGCTTTAATCACTCTCACACCTTCAGCAATCATCAGCGGTGTTCCAAGCTCAATGATATCTACATATTCTGCAATCTGTTCTAAAATTTCTTCAGCTTTTGCGGTGTTTGCAACATCCAATGCCACTTGTAATTTTTTCATTCTAATTTCTCCTTGTAAACGAGCATGTTCATGATATCAGCAGTATAGTTATCAACATTTTTCAGAAAATCAAAGGCTGCTGGATTCTCAACATAAGATTGGTAAATCGCTTCGTTGAATGTTATGCCTAATTCTGGGTTTTCTCTGACTTCGGCAAATTTTATTTTCGGCAATTCTTTGTAGTGTTCATTTGTCTTGTAGACTAATTTGCCTTGATCTTCTTCTACATAAACTGCCAGACCGTGGTAATACTTGACTGGCGCGTAATCTACTTTGCATAAGGTAATGGCCAGATTTGAGAAAACCAAATCTTTATCGCCGCCATTCACAGAACAATGCGCATAGTTTGGCGGGACAATTAAGGTCTGTCCTTCATGGACGCGTACCACAATCACATCCTCAACGGCTAAATTTTCATAATCTTTGTCTTCGAAATTATCCGCTCGTTGTAAAATATAGAGCGCCGTGCCTGAGATGACTTCATAGACTTCGGGATAGGTGCTCGTATGCATTTCATTCCAAGAATGGTAATGTCCGCTGGTTTTTTTTCGTTCTTTTCCGACAGTTCCTGTTTTTACAACTGTGATGTCATATTGAAAATTATCGTTTCTCAATTGCTTGCTGTCTTTTGGAAATTCTATGCCGCGATAAACGTCGTAGATGTGTTCATTTTTGTCTTCGCTGGAATCATCGTCAAATAAGTTTTCCATTTGAGACAACTTTTTAGCCGCGTAGCTCTGATCAATTAACGGGGCTTCCATGGCAAGCAGACCTGTCTCTTGATTTTGATAAATCGGCAATCCGCTTTTTTTGAGTTCCTTAAGCATTTTCCCTTCTTTCTGTTTGCTGATGTAAACCTTTCCTATCTTTGAGCGCTGAATGCTTTCACTTGCTGGGGGTTTTATTTTCAGCGCTTTTATGATAAAATATGTTTACATTCGATTAGATTCGATACATATCGATATGTTTACACGCCTATAATACAATAATTATCGATAAAATTCAATACAAACGCAAAGGTTTTTCGATTAATTTCGATACAAAAAGAGGGAAAATGTTAAAAAAAGAGAGACAAATCTACATATTGAAGAAAGTCAACCGGGATGGACGCGCAATTACTAATGATTTGACAGAAGAATTGGGTGTAGCCGAAGATACGATCAGAAAAGATTTTCAGGAATTGACCGCCAAAGGGCTGGTAAGACGGGTACATGGGGGAGTGTTGCGCATCGAGAGTTCTGTTCTTCAATACAAAGAACGACTGATTTCCAATACCGCCGTGAAGGAAGAGCTGGTAAAAGAAGCAGTTAAACTTGTTGCCGATAAACACATGCTTTATATTGACGGCGGCACAACGAATTTAAAATTGGCTGAAGCGCTCCCCGCTGCCTTTAAAGGGCGGATCATTACCAATTCTCCAACCACAGCCTTAATCGCTGCCACGCATCTGCCGAATGCGGAAGTAAATATCATCGGCGGCAGACTGGACCCAGTTTCCTTGGTTATCAAAGGTGCAAGCGCAGTTGAGCAGATTCAGGCGCTTAACATCGAATGCTGTATTCTCGGCGTTTCATCTTTGACACCAGAAAATGGCATTACCTTCCCATCTTCTGGAGAGGCGACATTGAAAAAAATACTGGTAGAGCATAGCAATCAGGTGATTGTCATTGCCAACAAAGAGAAGTTAGGCAGCATTGCCACTTTCTTCTCATGTGATATTTCTGAAATTGATTACCTCATCACGAATGAGGCGGATCTTTCCATTACAGATCAATATCAAAAAAAAGGGGTCAAGGTCATTGTTCATGAAACAAGTGACAAGAATCCCCAGAATTAATTACGAAATCCGCTGCAAAACTAAAACAGACCTCAATTTTCTGTAAATTTGAGGTCTGTTTATTTGGTGGATCATTCGCCCATTATTAGAACCTCGCACTTCCGGTCGCGCTCGCGGTTCTGATCCCAGTCAATAAAGTAGATATAGCCAACACCGCCCGTCTGAATGATGCCGTCTTTTACAACAAAGTTTTCGCTGGCCCCAAAAAGTGAGCCGCGAATATGAGCGTCGCCATTCAGAATCGTGGATTCATCACCGCGATAACGCGGGTCTGATTGAAGCTCATGCAGGAAATCAACATGCTTTGGCCCTGGATAGCGATAATCGCTGTTCTCTGTGAGTTCTCGCGGCACGATTCTATCCAGAATCCGATTCAAGTCAACTTGGAGAAACTCGTCGCCGTTGAAATCTGTATCATGGACAAATTCCTCGAAAATGACCGAGCAGGTCGTATGCGGTGACTGAACCAGGCAAATCCCATTTTCAACACCTGAAGTCTTGATTATCTCCAGCACTTTCGCTTGAATATTGTGATAAGTCACGCGCTTCCCATTTGAGCGCAAAACGAGTTCTTCTGTATAAATTTTCATTTCATCCCTTCTTTCCAAGAGGCCAGCACCTGCAGCATTTCTTCCACGACAGCGATAGGATTATCGGCCGCAACAATTCCCGAAGTCCCGCCTGAAGCGTCCGCCCCTGACTCTAGCGCCTTTTCTATATCAGCGCCGGAAGAGATGCCCGCCGCCTGCAGGATGTAAACCTCTGAATCCATGGCCCGAATAGCCTCATTGGTCGCTTTCATATATGAAATATCGGAGGATTGACCGCTGCCGATCAGTTCCGTGGGTTCACAGACAATCACGTCAGGATTCAGTGCTGCCACGGCTTGAGCTTCCTTGATTGAGTTTGCGCAAACGATGGTGAGAATGCCTAAGTCATCGGCTTTTACGATGCTTTTTGTCAATTCTTCTGTAGAGAGCGGGTGCTCGGCATGATTCAGGAAAGTAGCCTGAACCCCAGCAGCCCTCAACCCCTCTGGAAGAATGCGTCCCATCCCGCGGCCAGGATTAATCCCGTCCATGTGCTGCGCAGTGACAATCAAGTGACTCGTGGCTTGAGCAATCCGATAAAGATCCACATGCTGAGCCGTGAACAGAAAGTCAATGTCGTATTTCGCGGCCAATTTATCGCAGGCCACTGCCAGTTCAAGAATTTCATTGCCGAAAAGATAAGATTTAGGATTCACCACGAAAAACGGTGTTCTCATTTTTATTTTTTTCATTTTTTGTTTCCTTAACTGAGAACCTGCCCTAAAGGCAGAAGCTCAAACTCCCCTAACCTTTACACAGAGCTTAAGCCCATGTAGCTTCTAAAAGCTAAAGCTTCTGAAACAGTCTGAGCCCTTTGGACGCTGTTGTTACTCATTCTCACTGCAACACTAAGGCGTCTATCCGAATGACACATTTCAAGGCAGGCACAGCTCACATCTTATTTTGTCTCGAAAACTCGATAATAATGTTCCAGCATATCCGCCATGGCTTGGTTTGCCGTCTTTTTCAGGTCAAAATATGTTTTCGGCTTCTGTTCATTAATGGCCCCAATGCCGCAGACACAGAAATCTGTGAAGATATTGATTTTGCTGATGCCTTTCGTGGCACAGCCCTTCAGATTTTCATCACCTGAGGAAGAACCGCCGTGCAGGACAAGCGGGAGAGGAATTCGCTTACGGATTTCTCTTAGTAGGTCAAAGTTGATCTGCGGGGTGCCTTTATACTCGCCATGAGTGGTACCAATCGAGACGGCCAGCGAATCTACAGCGGTTTCGGCTGCAAATCTGACGGCTTCATCAATATTCGTATAAATGTTTTCTGTCTCATCAATGAAATCCACGCGCTCGCCTGATGAAACATGACCAATTTCTGCTTCAATGCTGATACCGCGAGCATGTGCATACTCTGCCATCGCCTTCGAGCGGGTAATATTTTTTTCCAAAGGATCATAAGATGCATCCATCATAATCGAACTGAAGCCCAGATCAATGGCTTCTTTCAGAAAGTCCTCCGTTTGACCGTGATCCAGATGCAGACCGACAGGAACGCTAGCCTCTTCAGCCAGGAATTTTCCGATGAGCGCAGCCTCTTTCAGGGGAAGAATTTTCGCGTGCGCTTCAGCAAAAGACAGGATGACTGGAAGATTCAGCTTCTCTGCAACCTGAATATAGCTTCTAGCAGAATCCAGATCAAAATAATTTGGTGCAGGCACAGCATAATTTCCGGCTTGTGCTTGATTTAACATGCCTTTCGAAGTTACTAACATTGTTTTCTTAACCTCCTGATTAAAGAATATTTCTTTTAAAATTGAACAATTCTGCTACATGATTACTCATATCACTCTATTTTCTTTTGACCGTAGCGCTTGAAAACCTCCACCGCTTCTTGAACCTGTTCTGGCGTCATTTTTGCCATCTGCCCACCCACTGAATGCGCGATATACAAGGTCTTCGCCCCTTCCTCCAAATAAACTGCCGAATAGAGTGCCTCATGCAGATCCTTCCCAACAGCAACAACCCCATGATTCCGCAGAACAACAGCCGTCGCATCGCCGATATATTGGACGACTTTCTCTCCCATGTCTTGACTAGCAGCCGATGAGAAGGGTGCTACATGCACATGTCCCTTTGTTGCATTGGCGATCGTTGTCAAATCACAGTCGATCTGGTCATAAACAAGTCCAAGCCCCGTCGCGTAAGGCTGATGCGTATGAATAACTGCGCCCACAGTCATCATATGTGCATAAATGTAGCAGAGCGCCACTGTATCAACGCTCTTACTTCGCCCGCCTTCCAAAACATTTCCAGCTCGGTCGACCAGTAAAATGTCATCTGCAACCATTTCGTCATAAATCATACCCGAAGGTGTAATCAGAATATTCCCGTCAGGCAAGCGCATACTCACATTTCCGCCGGATAGAGCAATCAGCTCATATTTATCCAGCTTGAGCGCCACGTCCAAAATCTCCTGTTTCTCTTTTTGATACATGAAAACCTCCCTTTGTATCAGAGCCAAAAAGTGATGCTTCTTCTGCAAAAATTGACGATGCTGTCAACAAGCAAGCAGATATTACTTCACTTTAATCATTTTCCGTTTTCGCTTATTCGAAAACTTGCTGTTAAATGCAGTGTTTGTCCTCCGCGCCACAGCTTTCAATGAATCTGGATGCTTTTTATACTCAATGTCCAGCAAACGCCTAAAAAGTTCTTGACCATCATTGTAATTTCTGGCGTTAATCCAGTATCTCCGACTCTTCAAAGCAGCGCCATTTATTCTCAGATAAATCTTTCCAGCGGACGGAAATTCTCTGATTTTGAACTTCTCCAGTTCGTTAAGAAAATAGATGTCTTTCCGTGAGAGAGATTCAAGCACAATTTTCTCGTCCTGTGCTCCAATCTGGATAAAACGAGGGTGCACCTTTGCTGCAAAACAATTCCAGAAACTGTAAAAGGCAACAATAGCGGCTAGAATCATCAGAATCGGAAAGAAGTTGAGAATGGCAAGGACGGTAAAAACGGGGACAGCAGCGAGAGAGACAATTCCCGTTACTATTACATCAAAGCAGTAAAGGGTTTCATCATAAGTATAAGTTTTCATCAATCACTCCTTCCAGAGTTGACCAAACGCTCAACGTAAAGCATAAGTAGAGCTTCCTAAGTCGACTAGTCCTTAAGAATGTCAATTTCCACTTCGTGCATAAGTCTTGCCTCTTTCTTAATGCGTAGGCGATTCCAGAAAGCCATGCCCCCAGCTACAACTGCACCGATTCCTGTGCCGATCCAGCCAAGCTTGTTAAGCGTAAACAATACCCAAGTCAGCGGATTCGCACCGTCACAGATGGAGGAGATCTTTGTTGCGCCGACAGGCATTTTGAAGTTGACATCTCTGGCAGCTTGTGTGATAAATGGAGACAGATCTGTTGCAATCCACAAGCCCAAAATCAATACAACAATACCTACAATGATTCCTCTAAAGCCGTTTTGTTTCACAACAGGTGTGATTAAGACAAACATCCAAGGAATGACTGCTAAGTCTGCAAAAGGTAGCACCTGATTACCTGGCAGAATAACGGCTAAGAAGATAGTAATCGGAACCAGAATGAAAGCAATGGAAAGCGTGACAGGATGTCCGACACCGATGGCTGAATCCAGTCCAATGTAAATTTTTCCGCGACTCTTAAAATGTTTTTGGATAAATTCTGAAGCCGCGTCTGAAATCGGGATCAATCCTTCCATTAAGAGTGCTGCCATTTTCGGAATCAGTACCAGCACAGCGCCGAGTGAAACTGCCAGCACCAATACCTGCGTTACATCGTAACCCGCCAGAATGCCAATGATGAGCCCCATGAATGTTCCTAAGAGAATCGGTTCACCGAAGACCCCGAAGCGTTTCTGCGTCACTTCCATGTTGATATTAATCTTGTTGATCCCAGGAATGAAGTCAATGGCTTTATTGACAACCAAAGCAATCGGCACATATGCCGTTGTAAATCCGTGCGGAAGCGAGACACCAGGCAGATCGAGCGATTCCTCAA
Organism: Streptococcaceae bacterium; assembly: GCA_031285775.1. Lineage (GTDB taxonomy): Bacteria > Bacillota > Bacilli > Lactobacillales > Streptococcaceae > Lactovum. The sequence continues at coordinate 10,413 of JAITVN010000042.1, forward strand.
CCATTGGTGCTGTGATATCTCCCAGCACCATGACGATAACCATGTTAATGACTGCCACTGCAATACCGATGACCATTGAGTTGGTCAAAATTGCGCTGAGTGCGCCTGTAAAGGCGAAGTGCCAATAGTCCCAGATATCTACATCTACCGTCTGCGTTGTATTTGTCAGAATCATGACGATATTAACGACAAGCCCCAGCGGTATGATGATAAGTCCAACTGTTGACCCCATTGCGATTGCAGCGGCTGCCGGCCAGCCTACATCAATAACGGAAAGATGCAGTCCGAAACGCTCAACCATTGATTGTACAGCTGGTGAAAGGCTGGTTCCCAACAGAGAATTAATGACTAAATTAAGCCCGATAAAACCGACACCTACAGTCAAACCTGCTCGCAGCGACTTGCCGACGCCTGAGCCGAAACACAATCCAAGAATGAAGATGACAATCGGCATGACAACCGATACCCCAAGTCCTTGAATGAACTGAAATACGCTGATGATCGTGTTCATATTTTATTTCTCCTATAAGTTCGAGGTGAACTAGCTGTGATTTGCTCACAGCTCTTTGCTGTCTCGAACCCAGTAATCTGAGTAAAAATTCGTGCCGCCTTGAATGCTTCTATTCCTTCATAAGTTCCAAAATCTGCTGAATCGTCTTTTCCCTGCCTAAACCCGTCAGAAAACTAACACCTGAAACAAATGGAATCTTTAAACCTTGCGGCGGCTGTGTGGTGGCAATGAGAAAATCGTAGTTGTCCTGCAGATTGACAGCCTCCATTACCTTGATTTGATTGATCTTGTAGCGGGATTTGTAGCCGTTATTGTCCAAGACTTCGTTTACTTTTTGATGCACTGCAGTTGAGGTCGCAATTCCTGATCCGCAGGCTAATAAAATATTTTTCATTTCCTTCTCCTGTTTTTACCTGACCCATGTTTGGTCAAAGTGCTTCAAAGATGTTATTTTTTGCAATCTACAAATAATTGCAGCTTGATTCAATCCCCCCTTCTAAAATATTTGAAGCCTACGACAAGCATGCGGCCGTTTATTTACGCTGAAATCAGAAATACTCATCCAATTTCAGTCGATATCACTTTATTCCAGACCGTTTTCTGCCAAAATTCGCAGAAGTTCAGACTTGCCTGTCACCTCTTTCAAGCTTTCCAAAACCCCTGGTCTTTGAAACATAGCAACCAGATTCTGCAGCATCGCGAGTTGTTCATGTGCTTCCTTAAGCGCCAGCATGAAGACGAGCTGAACCTCAACTTCCTGATCAGCGCTTCCCATTTCCTTGAATACAACTGCCTTCTTTAGAGACATGAAACCAATTTGTGACTTTTTGACATATTCACTGTTTGTGTGCGGAATGGCAACACCGAAACCGTTAATATTTAAACCTGTGGGGAAAACATTTTCCCGCTCTTCAAGCTTTTCTCTAAACGCGTCTGTGACGATATTGCGAGCTGTAAACTCGGCTGTTAATTGATCAAATACCTCATTCCTGCCTTCTACATCAATTTGGAAAAGAGCAATCTGTTCATTTAAATAACTTGTCATATTTCTACTTCTTTTCTATATTCACTACTGTACTCAGATAGACTTGTCATGCGTTTTATGACTTCTTCTCTGCTGAGGCAGCTTCCAATTTCATTGACACGATGAGAAAGTGTCAATAATCCGTAAATTGAGGCAATGATATCCTTGGCTTTCTGCGTATCTTTTTCGCTGATAGCAACAAGGATTATCAGACTGACTTCGACTTCTCCCCATAAAATCGGTTCTGCCATTGTCACAATTCCTAATCTTGTTTTAAGTACCGTCGCTGGATCCGCATGCGGAATCGCGATGCCGGTTGATATTCCTGTGGTTCCCATTTCTTCACGGCGATAAATGGCCGCCTTAAAGTCTTTAGTCACAATTTTTTTCTTTTCAAACTGCTCAGCCAGAAAGTCAATCACTTGCGGCATGGTCTGATTATTATTATGAATAAAAATTAATTCTTTGTCTAAAATTTCATCAATGACATTTCCATTTTCATGAGAAGTAAAAGCCAGACTTTTTTCATTGCTCTCGATATTCTGGAGCTTCTGATTAATTGATGAAATTTCATCCACCGTAGGCAAAGGAGAAACATAAACAATAGGAATTCTTTTGGGAAGTGAAAGTCTTGTCAACTCAACCGTTGAAATGATTAAGTCTACCTTGCTCAGCTCAACTTGCTCAATCATTTTGAAATCAATGCTTTCAAGCACATCATTCATCGGCAAAGCTTGTTTTATCTTCTGCAGCACCAGTTGAGATGTTCCAAGACCCGTTGGACAAATTACAAGTAAATGTCTGACCGTCTCTACTTTTTCAAAAGCCAGCTGAAAATGGATCGTGATAAAGGTCAACTCATCTCTGTTCAGAGAAAGTGAGAGATGACAGGCCAGCTTTCTAACTCCGTAACCGACCAACGTGTACATTGTCGCATACTGCTCAATAATTTTATCGCGCAGCGGATTTTTAACCAGCACACCGACCTGCAGCCGGTGAATCATGGGCACAATGTGCGAGAGAAGAGACTGGTAAAGATAAAGATCCTGCGTCAAATCATAATTGATCAGCATGGACATTTCTGCGATAAACTCTTTTACTTCAACTCTAATTTCCGAAGAATTTTCCACCTCCTTTCGTGCAGGCTTTAAAGCATGCGCAAATAAAAGCGAACACAAATAATAAATATCAGAATTAGAAAAATAAACTGCTGCCTGCGTGTTGACTGTGTGTACAAATCGAAGCACAACCATATAGAACTGCATTACTTCCAGACGATTAAACAAGAGACTTTCCTTTTCAGAAAAATGATGACCTACTTTTATCCGATTGACGGCAATTAAGAGTGAATTGCTTAAAGAATTTAGGAGATAGTCGTTCGGCTGATAGGGAGATTGAGCCGTAATCTCTTTAAGAAATTCCTCTACAATCTGTATCAAATCTTTTCCGAACAACTCATCCTTTTGCGCCTGAATAAGCGAATTTTTTTCTTGGTATATCTCTAAATAATTCTTAAAGACCTGCTGGATTTCCGATTCTTCATTTTCCAAAATTAGGAAATGACGATTCCGCTTCACCTCAACATGGCTCCTCCTCAAAAAAACTAGAATACAATCAAAATCTTTTTTTATTGACTGTACACTCACATAAAAACTATCGGCATAATTCTGATAACTCTTAAAATTATCCTCAAACAAAATCTTAGAAAAAAAATACAAACGGCGAAACACTGGTGAATAATTCGGATTTGAACGTTTTACCTCTTGGTGCAGGTAAATTTTCAGAGCTTCTTTATTTTTTGATTTACCAACCAACAACAGACCTCTTCTTGGCACTTTAGAAATCCTAAGATTTCTCTCATTGAGATTATCACTCAATTTTTCAGCATAAAGGTAGACTGTTTTCTTAGAAATTCCCAGTTTTTCAGCAAAATAACTGGCTGACAGATAATCTGACTGTTCCAATAAAAGTTGTAAGAATAGGTTTGCCCGCTTCATTTTTTCTGTCATCTGCTGCTCCTTGATTTAATTTTAGTATTTCTGTAAAGGCTTGTAAATTACAACTTGGGTAAACATTAATGTGTACCTTTTTGTCTCTTGTCTCTAAAAACGGCTCAATAAAAATAAGATTATGAGTATTAAATAACTATTTTATCAGAATTTTGCAAATGTTTTTCCATTTTTGTAATCATTGAAGAAGTCAAAAAATCCAACCAATTTCTGGTTGGATCTTTCACTCAGTTACATAGTGCTTAATTACAAACTTGCTTTCAGCTCAGAAATTCGTTCCTGAGTACTGTTATATTTCTCCTGATAATCTGCCAATTTTTCTTTCTCCTTATCCACAATTTCAGGCTTGGCATTGGACACAAACTTTTCATTACCGAGTTTCTTATTGACGAGGGCAATTTCCTTCTGCCATTTCGCAAGCTCTTTGTTCAGGCGAGCCAGCTCTTCGTCGATGTTAATCAAACCTTTGAGCGGCAGGAAAATCTCGGCGCCGGTGATGACTGCGGACATGGCTTGCTCGTCGAGGTCAATGTTTTCGGCAATAACTAACTCTGAAGGATTCGCAAAGCGTGTGATATAAGGCGCCACAGAGTTTAAAAAGTCAACTTTATCAGACTTTATATAAATCGGAATTTTTTTCGAGAGCGGTGTGCTGACTTCGGCACGGATGTTACGCACACTGGTAATCAGCTCAATCAGCATGGCCACACCTTCTGAGGCTGCCTGGTCATCAAATTCCGGACGTGCCGTCGGATACTTGGCAACAACGATGGAGCCTGTCGTATTCGGCATTTTTTCGAAGATTTCTTCGGTGAAAAACGGCATGATGGGATGCAGCAGACGCAGGATTTCATCCAGCACATGGAGCAGCACGGCACGCGTGATGTCCTTCTCAGCCTCCTTGTCCCCGAACATGACTTCCTTGGTGAGTTCAAGATACCAGTTGGCGAACTCATCCCAGATGAAATTGTAGAGAATGTGCCCTGCGACACCGAACTCAAACTTGTCCATCTGCTCCGTCACGCGAAGAATAGTCTCGTTGAGGCGGGTCAATATCCAGCGGTCTGTAACGTTTCCTGCGGTTTTTTCAGCAACTTTCTGTAAGGCGATTCTAACCGTCTCAGATGTCATATCTGCTGTGTTCATTAATATATAGCGCGACACGTTCCAGATTTTGTTGATAAAGTTCCAGGCAGCATCCATTTTGTCGTAGCTGAAGCGGATATCCTGGCCTGGCGCAGAACCTTGTGATAGGAACCAGCGCAGAGCATCGGCTCCGTATTTCTCAATCACATCCATCGGGTCAATGCCGTTGCCGAGCGATTTGGACATTTTGCGGCCTTCTTCGTCACGGATCAGTCCATGAATCAGAACATTTTCAAAAGGACGCTTCCCAGTGAACTCGAGCGACTGGAAAATCATGCGCGACACCCAGAAAAAGATGATGTCGTAACCTGTGACGAGCGTCGAAGTCGGGAAGTAGCGCTGGTAGTCCGGATTTTCAGTGTCGGGCCAGCCCATGGTGCTGAAAGGCCAGAGGGCGGACGAGAACCAGGTGTCGAGCACGTCCTGCTCCTGCGTCCAACCTTCGCCTTCGGGAGCCTCCATGCCGACATAAATCTCGTCCCCGCGATACCAAGCCGGGATTTGGTGCCCCCACCAAAGCTGGCGGGAAATAACCCAGTCGTGCACGTTTTCCATCCATTGCAGGAAGGTATCGTTGAAACGCGGCGGGAAGAACGCTACAGCATCATCTGTGGACTGGTTTTCGATGGCGTGTTTGGACAGCTCGTCCATTTTAACGAACCACTGTTTAGACAGACGCGGCTCAACCTCAACGCCCGTACGTTCGGAGTGGCCAACCGCGTGCGTGATTTTTTCAACACTGACCAGACAACCCAACTCCTTGAACTTCTCAACCACCTTTTTGCGGGCTTCGAAGCGGTCTAGACCGTTGAATTCAGGGCCTGTCAGCTCATTCATGGTGCCGTCCGGATTCATCACATTCACGCGCGGCAGATCATGACGATTCCCGACCTCAAAATCGTTCGGATCGTGGGCCGGCGTAATCTTCACGACACCCGTCCCCTTCTTCATATCGGCATGTTCATCGGCAATGACCGGGATTTCCTTGTTGATAATGGGCAGAATAACCGATTTCCCGATGAACTGCTGGTAGCGCGCATCGGCAGGATTTACAGCCACAGCCGTATCACCGAAGAAAGTCTCTGGTCGCGTTGTCGCCACTTCCAGCGCACCAGAACCATCACTGAGTTCGTACTTGACATGGTAGAATGCGCCTTCCACATCCTTATGAATTACCTCAATATCACTGAGAGCTGTGCGGGCTTTCGGATCCCAGTTGATAATTTTCTCGCCCTGATAAATCCAGCCTTTTTCGTACAATTTGACAAAAACTGTCCGAACCGCTAGATTTAGCCCTTCATCCAGCGTGAAGCGTTCGCGGTCATAATCCACGGAAATGCCCATTTTCTCCCACTGCTCATGAATCGTCTCCGCGTACTCACCCTTCCATTCCCAGACCTTGTCTAGGAACTTCTCGCGTCCCAGATCATAGCGGGAAATACCATCTTCTGCAAGACGCGCCTCCACCTTAGCCTGCGTCGCAATACCCGCGTGGTCCATCCCCGGCAGCCAAAGCGTATCAAAACCCTGCATCCGCTTCTGGCGGATGATAATATCCTGCAGCGTGGTATCCCAAGCATGACCCAAATGCAGCTTCCCCGTCACATTCGGCGGTGGAATTACGATACTGTAAGGCTTAGCCTTTTTATCGCCAGACGGCTTAAAAACACCCTCAGCCAGCCATTTTTCGTAGCGTCCCGCTTCTACTTCCTGCGGGTTGAATTTTGTTGATAATTCTGTTGTCATTTCTTTTCCTCATGTTCATTAAAAAATTGCTGATATTGCCCCAAAGCAAGTCTATTATCGTGATAATTATAGTTCACATAGACGTGTACATTCGGTATTATTTCTCTTGTCAGTTTTACGCCGCTTTTAGAGATCTGCTCTGTTTTAAATAGTTTGATTTTGCTGAACTTCTTTTCAGTCACTCTTGGTGTATTAAAGCCGCTATATTTTTCTAAGATTTCAGCGTGTTGACTGATTTCTTCAATCAACATTTTTCTAGTTATCTTCTCAGAATTGTCCTTTGGAAGATCAAGTTTTTTTGAAATTTCGGCTTTTTTATCTCCATTTTTTACTTTCTGATTTTTAACAAAAACTTTTATCCCTAATAGTTCCAAAAGCAGCAACGAATTCTCTATGAAATTATCGTATTTAACCTTATCAAATCGGCTGACCTTTGCCTTATTTCCCGCTTGTTTATTCTCACTATGTAAAGTACCTGACTTTTTCGACTTTTCTATCAGCTCATGCTCAATATAATCAATAGCTGAGCGGTTGAGTGAATCGTCTCTTGTTGTTATCAAAACAGCTTTTTTCCAAAAATCTTTCGACTTGTCGTGCTGCTTGATCCTTTTCTGGAGCTCACTTGCTTGCCCAATGTATACTTGATTGTCTGAAATCAAGAGATAAACACCCCAATAATTGGTTTCATCCTGGTGGAAAAGCTTGCCTACACTCTCTCTGGGTGAAACAAACATTATTCCATCCCAAGAAGAATCTTCAATAGTCAGTAACCCCTCAAGGTTTCCGTCTTCTAACAATAAGTTTATAGTTTTAGCTTTAGCCATATTTATTCCCCTAAAAAATTCCGAATCAGCAGTACCATATTTTCCCGCTCATCGGGTTTAGACAATGCAACCATAAGCACAATGGCTGCAAGTGTATTATTATTAATGTTCTTCAGTGCATGATTTTTGTAGAGAAAATAGACAAAGAGTGCTGCCGCAGAACGCTTGTTTCCATCGTAGAAAGGGTGGTCTTTGACGATAAAATATAACAAGTTGGCTGCTTTGGCTTCAACCCCTGGATAATATTCCGTTTCTCCAAACCCTGCGTAAATCTGATTTAGAATTCCTTGAAACTGCCCCGTTCGCTCTCTAGCGAAAAGTTCGCTTTTCTGGAA
>JAITVN010000021.1 GCA_031285775.1 Streptococcaceae bacterium
GTGAACTACCAAAACATACATGTTCCATCTCCTCTTAATTGGTGATATTTCAGGATATATTTCATGGCTCTTTCAACTGACACTTCTGAAAGCATTTCATTCTTAGTGATATACCAGCTGTCATGAGTCACTTCAAGACCATCACCAACTTTTTTTGTACACGTCTCCGCCTGAAATAATGTATCCTTTTTTCTTTATCAGACGGATAATAGTTAGAACGTCGGAATAACTCCAAGCTAATTCTTTAATGCCCATATCCTCTAAATTTACGGCTCGCTTTATGAGTTCCTCTGATAAGATGTCCTGTAGCATTTGCATGAAATTTCTTCTCCATTTCCGAGAATCAATAGATGTCTAATCTGCTCACAGTCAACTCTACCATTTCTCCGTCTTGTATATCTTTAGGAATATCAGCAGTTGAGAGTTCAATTTTCAGCTCACCAATAATTACCGCTTTTTCTTTCAGCTTCCCTCTTAAAAAGTAGGCGTAGAAGCCCTCTAATTTTTGAACCAAGGCTTCTTTTTCCTCGGTTCTTACGATATTTCGGGCATCCAGACTGTAAATTTTATCTGTAAAAATTGCTTGTTCGCTCATGCTAGTAGAGAAAAAACAGGTAATGGAAAATCTTCCGTCTGACAGTGTAATGTCTGCTTCTTGCTGACCATCATCTGCCCAGTTTATTCCGATTACTTTTATCATATGATTTTACTTTCTAATGCCTCATCGAGTACTGAAAATCTTCAAAGCAAATCACTCCAAAAGGAGACAGGTTCAATCTTTGTTATATCCATATCAGAACGACTTTTGCAGCCAAATTCTATTTCAAGGTATGAAATCAAGTTCTCACCATAGTAAATGATATCCGAACCCACAATGGAAAACACAGGATTTTCTCTGTCCTGAAAGCTGGTAATATACCTGTGGGAGTATATTGGAATTAATTTCGGAGCTGATTGGATTTTTTCTCGCAAAACTTCTTCCCTCTCCATTTGATTGGCAGGTTCGCTTCCCCAGCTTTCAGACCAGTCAATCTCACTCGTATTATTTAACAGACTATCAGTTGGTCGATTTAAAACTTGTTTGATAAGCTGAGTATTTCTTTCACTAAAATCTCTCCAATTATAGAAACCGCGTGAAATCAGCAGCGCCTTGCGGTATAAACTTTTCATTTCACTAGGAAATATTAGGTCATATTTCTTCTCAATCGTGGAAATTTCAACACTTGAGAGCCCTTTGTCGAAAATTATTCCTTGTTCCTTTAATTCTTCAATCAATTGTCTCATTCTCACACCCTACAGCTAGCTGAAGTCGATTTTCTGCACAATGTCATATCTATTGCTCAGTTTACTTTTTATCTTGTTAACCACTTCTTTAATATCGTCTTCAAAAATTTCTTTTTCAGCTTTATTTCTAAATCCCTTATAAGCGAAAACATTCCCATCATCAATTAATAAACTGTCGTATTTTCTCTGAATATTCGTCAAACAATTCTCTGCCACCGTATCATTCAACAATTCATCCGCCAAATCATTTTTAAGCAATTGTCCACCTTCATAAATCCACATGGGAAAACACTTGTATTCCAAGTTCAATTGTATTGTTTTCATGAAAACTTCTCCTTTTAATACAAATCTTTGTGAATTGTCTGATTTACTTGGATTAAGTCTTTTCTGGACACTTTGAATATAAAACTACTTTTTTCACTTCTATTCATTACTTGACTTTTAAGGACATAGTAAACATCCTCGCCCACACTAACTTCGACGAAATCGGTATTTCCAATACGACTGTTTTCATTGAGTACACGGCAGGTAACGACGCGAGCTTCCTTAGCACTTACCTGCTTCCCAAACAGTTTTATTTTGCAGGGATAGCTTTGATTCACCTGCATGAAGTCAAAGTTTTGATCACTAACGAGTGCGGAATCATCAAAACATTCATCACGTGTGCCTGTAACCTCGTTTTTAAGTACTAAGATTCTGGTTGCTGTTGACTCTTTTATTTTTTCTACTCGATGCATAAAACCACTCTGCCTTTTTCACTCAAATTTATAATAATTTCAAATCTTCCATGCCAAAATTTCTGACATCTGTACAAGCTGATTGTCTTCTAGGGTCTGAAGCATCGTCAGGGTAGGCACCATAATCAATCAGCAGTTTAAATACTCTGCGAAGCTGGGAAAGTTCCAATTCGCGCTCTGCGTCTGTCAAGTTCTTGTTGATTTGCGATTCGTAGGCGACCAGCTTGCCGTCCTTCATGGTCATTGATGGTGTCTGCATGAATCTAGGGTGGGAAACGGTCAATTGCTTGCTGTCAAGCAGGGCACGGCCTAAGCAGCTATTGCCGAGGGAATCACGAGCATTTGGATTTGCGCCTTTTTCGAGCATTTTCCCCAAAAGAGAAAGAGAATGGTCGAAAACTTTGCTGTCCTTTTCCATCAGTACACAGGAAAAAATCGTCCGCATGATAGCGTCGTGCAGGACGGGCGCGCGCCACTCGTTGACGCTACTTTTTTCCATAAAGTTGACATCTGCACCGGATTCGACCAAAAAGTCGGCGATGTCGAGAGCACCTATCTTGAGGGCCACCTGCAAGCCAGACTGGCCGTCATCCTTTTTCGGCGGCGCGGAACTGCAGGCGGTCAAATAAGCCGAATCCGAGGCGACAAGCGCTTTCACCGTCTCCAAATCAAAGTGGCGGATTGCGAGAAAGTAACTCTTTATGTCTTTTTTCAGCATTTTTTGCTCCATTAACTTCGACGTATTTCAACTTCATCTTAACATATTCCATACATTATTCATATTATTCTGAATCTACTTTAATATTTCTCTACCTCGTCCAAGTTTTAAGACGTTTGTGAAGATCAAATATAAGAAAGTAAGTAATGCCAGAACTGAAAGCAATACAAGCGTCTGCTGCACACCCATGAGATTTGCCGAAGCCACAAAGACCATCACGCCGATGGAGCTGCAGGAAGCAAAGAGTGTGTTAATGCTGCCGGCAATTTTTGCCAGATTATCGGAAGAGATAACCTCCATCATGTAACTGCTCAATTTCGGATTTAATTTTGAAAATGTGTAGCCGATAATAAATAATACTAAAACAGCCAGCATTCCGAAGCGCGTGAGGCTCAAAGCAAAGAAAAAGAAGAATATAAATGTTATAGTTACAACTGCCCGCAGTGATGCTTTTTTGAGAAAATCTTTCACGAACAAGGAGCCAAGCAAAAGTCCCAGAGAAAATGTCACATTGAAAACCATGACTGCAAAACCATAATTGTTTCCAAATGGATTATAATCCTGCATTGCAATCTCTATCATGGCCAGCATACCGTTGGCGATGAAATTCATGAGCAAAGCGCTGACAATCAGAGATGTCGCTTGGCTGCCACCGTCTTTTTCAAATATTAACAAAATGTTCTGCCAGATTTTCTTGAGATTAAAGTCAATTTTTTCTTCAGATGGCTGATAATCAATGTCCAAATATTTCCTTGAACGCAGCAAGACCAATCCTGAGATGAAGTAACTCGCCGCATTGATCAGACTCAAGCTCATGAATGAATTCTGGAAAAGGGCTAAAAGTGCGACACCAAGCGGCTGGCCGATGAGCTGAAAAGCTGAACCCAAGCCCTGAAATAAGCCAAAAGCACTTTGCATTTCCTCCGCAGCCACTCGCTTCTGAATAATCGGCATCTGCAATCCAGCTTTATAGTACGCCAACAGGTCTGCTATCAGGTTAATCAGACAACATATCAGGAATATCGGCATTGAGTGAAATCCGATGAGGAAAGCCATGACGACAAAAAGTCCAGTCTGCACCCAAGAACTCAAAAAGAGTGCGCGCTTCTTGTCGCGTGTTCTGTCAGACATAAATCCAACCAAGGCAGGCAGAAAATTTGGAAGTGTTGCCGTTAATGCCGCCAGAGAAATATAAAGCGTCGCATTCGTGTAGCTGGCTGCATAGACCAGAAAGGCGATGTTGAAGAGGCTGGCGCCGAATTCGTTGAATATTCTGGAGAAGAATAAGCTGCGAAAGGTCTCATTGCTTTGGATAAGTGATGTCATAATTTTTCTCCCTCTAAATTGCGTTCGCGTAAGCAGACTCTTGCTGCTTCAGCAGCATATAACTCGATTTTTCTGTGAGCAAGCGCTCGGCCATCTTTTAATATCATTTTATCAGATAAATTAAAGCAATGAAAAAACGTTGCAAAATTACAACGCTTTTAGTTCATCTTCTTCATCCTTCAAATCCTGAAGGTTCTTCGGATTCATCCCGAAATTCTCATAGCTGGCAATCAGCTTCCGCAAAAGTTCCCAAGCAGCAGCAATATCACCTTTTTCACGCAAAATCCGAATCCGTATCAGCGGTGCCGCAATCAGCCGCGTCCAATCATTCTTCCCTTGCAGCTCAAGATAGCGCTGAAGATACTTCTCAGCACTTAACACATCATGATTATCAATCGCCACAAAGGCAATCATTTTCATGCAGTTTCCAATCAGCGCCCGATTCTCCGGCACATTCCGATAAAACAGCGTCCGATTCAGCAATTCGTTCGCAAATTCAAGGCAAAGCGGATAAGACAGCTGCGGCGATATGGCCTGAAAAATCCAAATCTCGTAACGGCTCCATTCCAAAATACTGAATAAATAATCCGTCACCTCTGCAACTTCCGCATCGCTTAGCATGTCTGTCTGATGATGCATTGACAGAATCGACTGTAAAGCCAGCGCATTATAATAATGCAGCTTTCCAGGTTTCTCCAATTCTTGACGCTGCAGTGCCTCAATTTTGTCGAAGTCCTTATTTTCCTCATATACACCCGTTGCGATGAAAAGACGCTCAAAATCTGCCTTATCAAAATTTCGGATTTGATAGACAAATTCCTCGTAAGTGATGTTAATCGCATTCAACAGCTGAAAAAGCTTCTCAGCCCCGATGTCATTTTCCCCATTTTCAAAACGGGAAAGTTGAGATTTTGAACAAATCCCCTCAGCTGTCTGACTTAACGAAAGATTTTTCATTTCGCGCAACTGGCGAAAAACCGATCCAAGCTTATTTTTTATCATTTGAGTAAATCACAATCACGCTGCCAGAGCTAAACGCCACCGTCATCGTCTCCTTCACAAATTCGTTGCTGGCGTAAATGTCAGCGAAATTCGCCTCGGCTGAAAGCGGATACTTGGCCTCGGAGATGCTAAAGTCCAGAGCGTCCCTCTTATAAAAGCCGACGTACTTCATCCCATTTTGCCCTGTCAGAATGCGCCTCCCCGCTCTCGTCAGATATTGGACACAATTCTGAGCATTGACCAAACGGATCCTTTCAGCAAATTCAGCAAATTTTGGCGTCAAAGGCAGGAAAACATTCGTCAGCTCATGGTCTAAACGCCCGCCCAATGCGCCAATCACAGTAAACTTGGCCTCAGGAAATGCTTCAATCGCAAGCCGCAAAGCCACCTCAAAGTCTGTCTCATCCTTTTCAGGCTTGAGCTTGTGAATCGTAGCACCAGACCTTTCGATGCGACGCAAATCCTCCAGCGTAATCGAATCAAAATCGCCAACTGCCAGATCAAGCGGCAGGCCATGCTCCAAAGCCCAGAGCGCACCCGCATCCACGCCAATCACTGCATCAAAATCTGTAGTTGCGACCGCATCAACATCCGCCAAACCTGCCACGATCAGAACATTCACCGTCTTCTCACACTCAGCGTTCATCGCCAGCACCACCAATCATATCGCGCTCAAGCCGCGACGAAAGCTTCCCCAAGTTAGCATTCGCCACATCCTCCAGCGACAAGCCCAGATAACGCGCACATGTCGCTAAATACCAGAGCAAATCCCCAAGTTCCAGCGACAAAAACTTCCGATCAGCTTCAGAAATCTTCCCATCCTTATCACGAATCAGCTTTTTGACCTTGTCTGCGACTTCACCAGCTTCACCAGTCAAGCCCAACACTTTATCCAGAAAAGCCATATCGATCTGCTGAGTCCCACATCGCTCCCCGAACAAATCAAATGTCACAATATCATTTTGATAGTCGTTTAATTCCATGCCTCATTATAACACGAAATAAGATGTGAAGGGCGCTCGCCAAGAAGCTCTGAACTCAGTTAAAAGCCCATCCAGCAGGCTTTAATTCATTTCTCTAGTTTACATCACTCCGTGCATCACCACAAAGAAAGCCCCCTCAGGGTCACGCAGCATGGCCAAATCTCCATAAGCCGTCCCTTTCATAATACTCTCAACCTTGCCGCCCAGCGCTTCAGCTTTCTTAGCCATCGCTTCGACATCTTCCACCGCAAAAGTCACAGACCACTGAGACTGATTTCCCAGATAGTCAGGAAAATCCTTCCCACTAAAGACACCAATGACTTGATCCACAGTCAAATAAGTCATCTCTTCATTTTCAATCACTGGCTTCGTTGTCCAGTTGAAAACTTGCCTGTAAAAATCAAGCGTTTTGTCCAAGTCCTTGCTCACTTCAAGTTCAAACCAAAGTAAGCCATTCTCCTCAGCGTAGCTGTCATTCATCTGCTCCGACTGTACAAGACCAAGCGGTGCACCAGCTGGATCAGACGCAATCGCAATCAGCCCGCCAGGAATCGACAAAGCTGGTGTATAAGTCATTCCGCCATTTTCATTGACCTCTTTTATGGATCTTTCAATGTCATCTGTCTCAAAATAAGTGAGCCACTGAGAAGGCTGAAACTCATTCATCTTTCCCGAAAGTCCACCAATCGTCTTATCGCCATTCATCAGAATAAAATAAGCCATCTTGTCATTCCCAATATCCTGAGCGCTCCAGCCAAAAAGATCCGTGTAAAATTTCAAAACTGCGTCAGTATTCGCTGCTGAAACTTCAACCCAGCCAGGCAAGCCTTTAGCATGTGGTGCTGCTGTCATAAAATTATCTCCGTTTATTATTTTTCAGATATTTTAATCATACCATTCAAATAAAAGAAAAACAAGCCAGAAATTTAAGCTCTGATTTGAAAATTTCTTACGGCAATAAACAGAGTAAAAGCGCCACTACAGCGCTTTTCAAGATTATCATATCATTCACATCTTACGGCTTAATCCGAGAAATCATACGAGGGAAAGGAATTGCCTCACGAATATGCTCATTTCCGGCCACAAATGTTACCATGCGCTCAAGCCCCAGACCAAATCCGCAGTGCGGCACTGAACCATACTTGCGCAAATCCAGATACCAGTCATAATCTTCTTCCTGCAAACCATTGTCTTTAATTTTCTGCAGAAGCGCAGCATAATCCGTCTCACGTTCAGACCCGCCGACAATCTCACCGTAGCCTTCCGGCGCCAGCAAATCAGCACACAGCACACGTTCAGGGTTTCCAGGAACCGGCTTCATGTAGAAGGCCTTAAAGCTGGCAGGATAATTGACCACAAAAGTCGGCACACCAAAATAGTTGGAAACCCAAGTCTCATGCGGGCTGCCGAAATCATCACCGTGCTCGACATGCTCGTAGTCAGTGTCTTCGTCATTCTCATGCGCCTGCAGCAAGTCAATCACTTCATCATAAGAAATGCGCTTAAATGGCGTCTCAACGTATTTCTTCAGCAAGTCTTTATCGCGCTCCAAAATATCTAGCGCGCCATCGGCTTTGTCCAAAACCCCCTGAATCAAGGCTTTGATATAAGCTTCCTGGAGATCCAAGGACTCCTCATGACTCAGGAAAGGATATTCAGCATCCATCATCCAAAATTCGGTCAAATGGCGACGCGTTTTCGATTTCTCCGCACGGAAAACCGGCCCAAAGTCAAAGACACGCCCCAATGCCATGGCACCCGCCTCAAGATAAAGCTGACCAGATTGACTCAGAAAAGCAGGGCTGCCAAAATAATCCGTTTCAAAAAGCTCCGTCGTATTTTCAGCTGCATTGCCAGACAAAATCGGTGAATCAAACTTAATAAAGCCATGCTTGTCAAAAAACGCGTAAGTCGCATAAATCAAAGCATTACGCACCTGCATGACTGCCATCTGCTTTTTCGAGCGCAGCCAAAGATGACGATGATCCATCAAAAAGTCGGTCCCATGATCTTTAGGCGTAATCGGATAATCTTCCGAATGACCAATCACTTCAAAGTCTGTCACATCCATCTCGTAGCCGAACTTACTGCGTGCGTCTTCCTTGATGATTCCTGTCACATAAAGCGAGGACTCCTGAGCCAAGTGTTTGATTTCATTGAACTTTACCTCTCCAGCCTCTTCACCGAATTTTTCAATAAAGCTAGGCTTGAACACAACAGCCTGAAAAAAAGCAGTACCGTCGCGAAGCTGTAAAAACTGCAGCTTTCCCTTGCCGGACTTATCCGCCAGCCAGGCACCAATTTTTACCGTCTCGCCGACGTGATGTTTCACGTCACTAATGTTTACTAAATCTTTCATCTAATTTGAATTGAGTTCAGCACATCAGAAGCTGGAATAATACAAGCGGCCTTCCCGATTAAGGGTTAGCGTTCGCTATTTATGAGATATGAATAAAACTGTCAGAGAAATTTTGCTTCTCTTCAACATTTTAAAATTTTCCAAACTTCCAGAGAAACGCGCTTCACTTCCTCCTCTTTCTAAAAGTATTTGAGATAATTATAACAAAATCCATTAAAGAATTGGATTTTGAAAGTAAAAAACTGGACTTACCAGTTTTAGGAAACAATTTGGACTTTAGATACTGCGTTTTTCAATCCATTCTTTCAAGCGCTTGACGCCAGTCATCAAACTGTCCAAATCCGTCGCATAACTCATTCGAATATGGTCGCCTGATCCAAAGCCAGTACCAGAAACAATTGCCACACCTGCTTCCTCCAAAATTGCACTGCTGAAATCATCAATTGAGTCATAACCTGTCATTCTCATTGCTTCTGCCACTTTAGGAAAAAGATAGAATGCGCCGTCAGGTTTGACCACTTCGAAACCTGGTACATTTTCAAGTGCTGGCATTATCGTTTCTAGACGCTTTTCAAACTCTGAACGCATCGTTTCAACATAGCTGTCTGTGCTGTCTGAAAATGCTTCAATGCTTGCATATTGACTAACAGCAGTGGGATTTGACGTCGTTTGACTGGCAATTTTGGTCATCGCGGAAATGATTTCCGCATCGCCCACTGCCAGGCCGATTCGCCAGCCCGTCATTGAAAAGGTCTTGGACACGCCGTTGATGACCATCGTACGCGCGCGCAATTCGTCCGACAAACTTGATATTGCGACAAACTCAGACTTTCCGTATACCAGACGATGATAAATGTCATCCGACAAAATCAGTACATCATTGTCAATTGCCCACTGACCAATCGCGAGCAGCTCTTCTTTGGAATACACCATCCCGGTCGGATTCGACGGTGAATTAATCAGCAGAACTTTCGTTTTATCCGATTTTACTTCTTGAAGCTGTTCAACCGTTATTTTAAAGTGATCCTCTAAACGTGTTTCAACAGTCACAGGAATCCCTTCAGCCATCTTGACCTGATCAAAGTAACTGACCCAGTAAGGTGCAGGAATGATGACCTCATCACCTGGATCAAGCACTGACAAGAAATAAGCATACAGCGCAAATTTGGCACCACTCGTAACCAAAATTTCGCTGGCCTTGGGCTCATAGCCGTAAAATCGCTCCCAATAAGCAGCAGCAGCCTTTTTTAACTCAGGCAAACCGCCAGCTTGTGTATAAAAACTCGCCTTACCAGTTTTGATTGAAGCAATGGCGGCAGCATCAATCGGTTCAGGCGTCACAAAATCAGGCTGTCCCAATGTCAAATCAATAATATCTCGACCTGCGGCCGTCAAATCCTTTGCCCGTTTTGCTGAAGCTAGGGTGGCTGATTCTGCGATGCTGCTGACAAAATTTGATAATTTTTTCATATCGGCTCCTTCGAAAAACGTTTGCACATGCGATCGTTTTAGTTTATTTACAAAAAACAGCTCACTAGACTGTTTTTCAAAGTTCATAAATACATGACGCGTTTACAATTGCTTTCCCGTTTTGAAATCGTAGAGTTTGAAATCCTTTTTGCTATTCACTTCCCAAACGGCTTTACCGTTATAGAGTGCAACGTCAATCGTCACTGTATCCTTTTTTGACAAAGAGGATTCAGCTACCCCTTCTGAGAGTTTTATGACCGTGATTTTTCCTGATTTCTTAGGAATGATAACCGCAATTTTCTCACCGCTATCATCCGTCCCCGTCAAGCTGTAATAAGTCTTATCTGTCGTTACGATATTATAAGTTGCAACTTTATTAAGACCCGCCTTTTTCTTTGCCACTTGAATTAATTGACTCCGATTTTTGGCGATTGGCGAAGCCATTGTATTGGCAAAGACAAGATACGATAAAAAACTCGCGGCGATGACTGACAGCACCCCAATCATAATTTGATCCAAAAGTGAGATTTTACGTTTTTTCACTTGTTTTATTATATCAGAAAATTATAGTTATTGCATGCATTTCTGAAATCTTAAAGCTCTCCGACTAATCCATGAAATTTTTAAGTGCATTACAGAAAACTTTTAGAGGCACTTCTGCAATTTTTCAGAACGACTTCTCACCAAATAAAGCCTTACTGTGATGAGGTGTGTTATAATTTAAGCATGGCAAAACTTGAAAAAGTCTTTCGTGATCCTGTTCACAATTTCATAGAAATTGAGAATCCGATCATTTATGACTTAATTAATACCAGTGAATTCCAACGTCTCAGACGGATCAAGCAGCTCGGTACGACGGTTTTCACATTTCACGGTGCCGAGCACAGCCGTTTTTCGCACTGTTTAGGCGTTTACAGCATTGCAAAACGTATTACTGATCGTTTCACACATTTTTTCCCAGATGCCTGGGATCCCGCTGAAAATCAAGTCACACAGTGCGCTGCCTTATTGCATGATTTAGGACACGGCGCCTATTCTCATACCTTTGAGCGTCTCTTTGATACAGATCATGAAGCCATCACGCGAGACATTATCACTTCGCCGGAAACAGAGGTCAATCAAGTGCTGCGCCAGGTCTCTCCAGATTTTCCAGAGATGGTTGCCAGTGTCATCAGTCACGATTACCCTAATCAACAAGTGGTACAGCTGATTTCCAGCCAGATTGACGCTGACCGGATGGACTATCTCCTGCGCGATGCCTATTACACGGGGGCGGTTTACGGAGAATTCGATTTGACGCGAATTCTCAAATCTATGATTCCTCTGGAAAACGGCATTGCCTTCCGTGCCAGTGGTGCCCCTTCTGTTGAGGATTACGTCATCAGCCGCTATCAGATGTACATGCAGGTTTATTTTCATCCTGCCAGCCGCGGGATGGAAGTCCTTCTGTCTCAGCTTTTAAAGCGGGCAAAATTTCTATTTTCAGAAAACCCAGAGTTTTTCAAACTGACCTCACCTTGGCTGATTCCTTTTTTTGAAAAAAGCTTTACATTGAAAGACTATCTGAGATTGGACGACGGCGTGATGAACACTTACTTTCAGACTTGGATGGACAGCGAGGATG
>JAITVN010000116.1 GCA_031285775.1 Streptococcaceae bacterium
ATTTATATCCAGCCGTATGAAGGTTTTAGCCTGTCTTTGAACGGCAAAGCTGCGGGCTCTGGATTTGAGATTGAACCGCTGCGGCTGGCTTTCCGCCATGATACTGAGTATCTGGGCAATTCTCCTGAAGCTTATGAAACTCTTTTCCTTGATGTTTTGAACGGTAACGGCATGAACTTCTCGCACTGGGAAGAAGCTAAGCGTGCCTGGGAGCTGATTGACGTGATTCGTGAGGCCTGGGACGCAGATAAGTCGCCGCTGCCTGAATACCCTGCTGGAACAATGGGGCCACAGGTTGCATTTGATTTACTAGAAAAAAACGGCCACAGCTGGAACTGGACGCCTGATGTCTGGTATCGGGAGCGCGGCTTATTGAAATAAGTTCAATAAAAAGACAAATCTGTTGAAGTTTTGTCTTTTTTAGACTTCAAAATGGTATAATTGGAGCAAATTTATCAGAGGAGTTGATTTATGACAGAAGATTTCGCAATGAACAAGGCAGAGCTCGAGGCCCGCATTCGTGAGGAGCTGCACCAGCCTTTCTACGTGGCAAAGATGGACCAAGCTCGTTTCACAGAAACTGAGTATCAGGAGATTAAGGCACAGCTGCAGGCGGATTATGAGAAGTATATCGAGGAGTTTGTGAATCCTCAGGAGAACTGATAAGCTTGCTATAAAAATGATTAGGCAATCAACATCCGCCTAATCATTTTTATTTCTATTCACTTAATATTCCGCTTCTAGCTCAATACCATTTCTTCCAATTAAATCCTTATACCAGTAAAATGATTTTTTCCTGCGTCTATCCAAGGTCCCCTCACCGTTGTCATCAAGGTCAACATAGATGAAGCCGTAACGCTTACTCATTTCCCCAGTTGAGGCGCTGACCAAATCGATGCAGCCCCATGGCGTGTAGCCCATCAGGTCCACGCCATCTTCAAGCGCTTCAGCAATGGCTTTGACATGCGCATCCAGATAGGCAATATGATAGTCATCGTTGATGCTGCCGTCCGTGTCTACCTTGTCGTAGCCACCGATGCCGTTTTCGACAATGAAAAGCGGTTTCTGGTAGCGGTTATAAAGTTCGTTGAGAGCGATTCTAAGACCTGTCGGATCAATCTGCCAGCCCCCATCGCTGGCTTCGAGGAAGGGATTTTTTACGCCGCCCATCAGGTTGCCTGTGATTTTATTGTCAGGATTATTGGTTTTATCTTCAACGGATGACATGTAGTAGCTGAATGCCACATAATCTACAGGATATTTTTTCAGCAAGGCCAAATCTTCATCGCGGATGTCCAAGTCTTCCCATACGACACCGTGCTCCTTCATCATTCGACGAGTGAAGGCTGGATATTCGCCTCGTGCTTGGACGTCTGCACAAAACTGGTTAAATTCTTGATTTTGCTTCATAGCGGCTGCTTGATTGACAGGATTTGAATCAAAGGCGTAGGTGGTGGTGTAAATGACCATGCAGCCTACGGCAAGGTCAGGGTTCAGTTCGTGTGCGATTTTCACGGCTTTGCTGCTGGCGACAAACTGATTGTGCCAAGCTTGAAAGATGTTCTTGAAGTTTTCGGAACCATTGCTTGGAACAAGACCCATGCTTAAAGCGGGAAAGTGCAAGGCAGAATTGATTTCGTTAAAGGTCATCCAATATTTGACTTGCTTGTGGTACCTGCTCAGAACAACATCCGCAAAACGTTCATAGAACTCAATGAGCTGGCGATTTTTCCAGCCGCCGTATTTTTTCGCCAGGTTCAACGGCATTTCATAGTGTGAAATGGTAATCACGGGTTGGATATTATATTTCAAGCATTCTTTGATAACTGCATCATAGAATTTCAGACCTGCCTCATTAGGCTCAAACTCGTCGCCCTGCGGAAAGATGCGGGACCAGGCGATTGAGAAGCGATAGACTTTGAAGCCCATCTCAGCAAAGAGGGCGATATCCTCCTTGTAATGGTGGTAAAAATCAATGCCCTCGTGATTTGGATAGACATATTTGTCTGGGTTGATGTCAAAGTTATAATGGGAATCAGCCAAGACTTTGAATCTCTCTTTGCCTCCTGGCATGGCGTCCGCAATAGACAAGCCTTTTCCGTCTACGTCGTAAGCTCCCTCCAGCTGGTTGGCTGCTGTGGCTCCGCCCCAGAGGAAATTGTCTGGGAATTTGAAGTTTTTAGTGGTCAAGCTCTATTTTCCTTTCTTTGCAAAAATCAGCGCATCCTCTTGTGAAGTATGCGTCGAGAAATAAGTTTTTCCGTCCTTTACCTCATATTCTATCATATAGAAATGATTATCTGACAAATTAACCAAAGTGACCAGGAAGTCGCTCAAATCTGTGTCTAAAATAATTGAAGTATTGCTTGGAATATAGACAAAACAGGCGGATTCGTCTTCTGTTTGCGCGACACGAATCGCCGCATCCCCTTTCAGCAGCAAATCATTCCTTGGAATAAGATTTGTCGTCCCAGTCAACTCTAGAAATTGCTTCAAATAGCCATAATCATCGGCTCCAGGCAGATAAAGTGCATCCTGCCAAAACATCGGACTGTCAAAAGCTTCACCCAGTTCGCTGTTGAATCCCGCTGCCGCATCATGCCAGCTCCAAATACCGTGCGCACCGTAAGTTATCCCGGCACAGGCACCTGACAAAATAGATTGCCAAGCCGCACGTCGCACATCTTTTTGGCTAAAGCGTCCATAAACTTTTCTCGAAAAACCCATCTGCTCATAGCATGGTTCCGAGTTAATAATCGGCATTTTCGGATCGAAGCCGTAAAATTTTTCAGCCAAAAGATAAGGCATGTCCAGAAAACTGCTATTATGCCCAGACTGATAAAAATAGAGGTCCATTTCATCGATTAATTCATCAGGAATTTCGTCCAGACGTCCGCGAATGTGAATGGTTTTCAGCGTCTCCTTTGAATTTGCACGGAAAAACTCAAAAGCTCGCTTATAAGTCTGCGTTGCCTTATCCGTCTGAAAATCCGTATCTCCGCCAATCACATAAATCGGATGAAATTTGTCAAAATGCTTGAGGACTTGTTCAAAATAAGTCATCAAATATTCATCAGGGAAAACGTTGCGCTGCTGATCCAATTCACTCGCCCAAGTTCCAGAGACATAATTCGACCAGAGCACGACAAGTGCCAGACTAAAGCCGTTTTCCTCAGCCATTGCACACATTCGCTCGGCACGCTCAAAATAGCTGTCATCAAGTTGACT
>JAITVN010000044.1 GCA_031285775.1 Streptococcaceae bacterium
ACAATTCGCGAGTTTCTCCTCAAGCACGAAATTGATGTGACGCTTGTTGTATTTGATAAATCTGCATTTACAATTAGCCATCAGCTTTTAGGAGCTGTTGAGAGTTATATTGATGAGCACTACGTCTCTACTCACCAGATACTTCGTCGGTCTCGGTTTGAAGAAACTGAGCTGTTGTATGAAGAAATGCATGAGGCAATAAGTGTTCAGGGAGCATTTCCAAGCAAAGACATGTTTGAAAAACTTGAGGAAACTTTCTCTGAGAAACTCTTACGATTGATTGACGAGCAAGGAAAAACAGATGTTGAAGTCTACAAGCGAGCAAATATTAATCGTAAGTTGTTCTCCAAAATTCGCACGGGAAAAGGATACACACCGAGCAAGAAGACTGTACTTGCCTTTGCACTGGCTCTAGAGTTGTCTCTTGATGAAACGGATGACCTTTTGGAATGTGCAGGTTATGCGCTCTCCCATGCCGTAAAATTTGACGTGATTGTGGAATACTTCATTGCAAGTGCCAGATATGATATTTTTGAAGTCAATGAAGTCTTATTCAAGTACGACCAACCATTGCTCGGCGGATAAAGAAGCAGCCAAAAATGTCGCTTCTCAGGCGACCAAACCTTCTCCATAAATGTTTACAATAGGCTTACAGTAAAATTTGGAGGAAATAACCATGACAAATGGACTAACAGAACTAGTTTTCATTCTAGACAAAAGCGGCTCAATGAGCGGGCTGGAAAAGGACACGATCGGCGGCTATAATGCCATGCTGGGCAAGCAAGAGGAAGTCAAAGGTGAATGTCGTGTCACGACGGTACTGTTTAATAACGGCTACAGTTTGATTCATGACCGTATTGACATTAAAGCGATTCGCCCAATGACGAGTAAAGAGTATACAGTTGGGGGAACAACAGCACTTTTGGATGCTATAGGGAAGACGATTTACAAAATCATCAGTGCTCAAAGACATACATTAAAGGAATACCAAGCTGAAAAAGTCATCTTTGTCATCATTACTGATGGTGAGGAGAATGCGAGTCATGTGTACTCAGATAGAGAAATCAAGAAGCTGATTGAGCAGCAAAAAGAAAAATACGGCTGGGAATTTGTGTTTCTCGGCGCCAATATTGATGCGATAAAAACTGCGGGTCATTTTGGGATATCGCCTGAAAGTGCAGTTGACTACCTTGCAGACAGCGAAGGGACAGAATTAAACTTTGATGTGATGGGGCAGGCAGTTGCGTATTTCCGTAAAGTGGGAAAATTTGAAAGTAGTTTTTTAGAGCCTATACGTGAAGATGTTAAAGCAAGAGGTAAAAAAAGAGCAACAGATTTAGGTTGTAAATCATAGAATTATTGTTAAAAAGCCTGTTAATATCAGTCGAAAGATGATGACAGGCTTTTAATGCGTGGCGCCGTGACAGTATTACGAAATTGAAGCCTATTTGTTGTATAATTAAGCGTAACAACCCAACACACAATAAAAAGGCGATTTGTAAGATGACAAAAATAAATAATTTACAAATACTGTTAGAAAATTACCAGCCGCAAGGCGAACAAGAAATCTCAGACCTGAAGATTTTCAAGTCGCACGCAGCTGACCCAGTGAGCTTCACACGCGAACCGCTGGCGCATTTCACAGCTTCGGCAATTGTGGTCAACCGCACGCATAACAAGATTTTAGGAATTTTTCACAAGATTTATCAGAGTTGGGGCTGGCTGGGCGGCCATGCGGATGGGGAAACCGACTTACTGGCGGTGGCGCGGCGTGAGGTGGAAGAGGAATCAGGTTTGTCGAGGCTGACCGTCCTGCTTGACGGTCAGCCGATTTCGATTGAGGACTTGACAGTGGCTGGGCACGTCCATCGTACGCGCGGCTACGTTTCCGCACATTTGCATCTCAACGTCACTTTTCTATTCGAGGCGGATGAAAGCGATTTACTGCATAAAAATGAAGCGGAAACCGACGGCATCGCATGGATTCCTATAGACGAATTTGTGGAGAAATCAACAGAGCCCGAAATGAAGCGAGTTTACACGAAGATAATTTCAAGAATTAAAGGCTAGGAGGAGCAATGACAGACAACAATTGGACGAAAGTCACAATAAAAGTTTCACGTGAAACACAAACGCCGCTGAGCGATGCTTGGAATCAGGACAAAATCAGCAACATCCTGATAGCAGCGGGTGCAAACGGCGTGGAAATCGGCGACACACAGGTATATTTAGATTACGAGCCGACATTGAGCGAAGTCCTGCCGGAGATTGAGCAGTCGGACAATGTCGAGGTATCGGCCTATTATCCGGACGAGCAAGTTTCCCCAGAGTTCTTATCCAGCCTGTCAAGCAGCCTACGAGAAAACCTAGAGATAGATTTCGAACTCTCCACAGATTCCTTGGCCGAAGAAGATTGGGCTAATGCCTGGAAGCAATATTTCCAGCCGACTCGGATTTCCCGTGACCTAACAATCGTACCGAGCTGGACAGATTATCAGCCTTCGGATTCCACCGAAAAACTGATTAAACTCGACCCGGGAATGGCTTTCGGCACAGGCACACACCCAACCACGAAACTTTCGCTCTATGCCTTGGAGCAAGTGCTGCGCGGAGGAGAAACCGTGCTCGATGTCGGCACAGGCTCTGGCGTGCTCTCAATCGCAGCCAGCCTGCTCGGTGCGCTTGACATCTATGCTTACGACTTAGACGACGTGGCAGTGCGCGTGGCGCGCGAAAATATCGAGCTGAATCCTGAAACGGCACAGAAAATCCACGTGGCGGCTGGCGACTTGCTGAACGGCGTCACGCAAGAGGCAGATGTGATCGTCGCAAATATTTTAGCGGATATCTTACTGCAGATGCTGGACGACGCCTATCGCTTGGTAAAAGCGGAAGGCACGCTGATTTTGAGCGGCATTATTTCCGGAAAATGTCAGCAAGTGCTAGACAAAGCTGAAGCAGCCGGCTTCCAGCTGGAAACACAAATGCAGCAGGGCGAGTGGCATTGCCTCGTGCTGAAAAAATCTGAAAAGGAGCTGTTCTTCGGATAATGGCCAATCAATATTTTATAGACAGGGATTTTCCTGCTGCTGGGGAGGAATTCTCAGTCGAAGGACAGACGCGCCACCATATATTTAAAGTGATGCGTGCTAAAAATGGTGCTGAGTTTGAGCTGGTTTTTAACGATGGAAGAATTGGTCTGGCGGAGGTCGTCAACGCTGAAAATGGGAGCATGAGAGTATTGAAGGAGATTCACAGAAACACCGAACTCCCGATTGAAGTGACCATTGCCGTAGGCTTCCCCAAAGGAGACAAACTCGACTTTATTGTCGAAAAAGCCACTGAACTCGGTGCAGCAGCAGTCTGGGGGGCGCCTTTTGACTGGTCGGTGGTGAAGTGGAATGCCGAGAAGCTGGCGAAGAAGCGGGACAAGTTGTCCAAGATCGCGCAGGGAGCGGCAGAACAGTCGAAGCGGAATTTCATCCCGAGCATCGAACTCTTTGGGAAATTGCCTGAGCTGACCGAAAAGTTCGATGAATTTGACAAGGTGCTCATCGCTTACGAAGAATCCGCAAAGAAAGGCGAGACGACAAGATTCGTGCAGATTTTAGCAGAACAACCGAAGAAACTGCTGATTATTTTCGGACCAGAAGGCGGAATATCACCCAGGGAAATTTACAAGTTTTTGGAGGATGGCGCAGTGCCTGTCAGTTTAGGACCGCGAATTCTGCGGGCTGAGACAGCACCGCTGTATGCGCTTTCTGTGGTGAGCGCAGTGACAGAACTAGAGAAATAGAAATTTTAAAGGAGGGGAAGATGAGGCGCTGCATTGTAGCATCTGGAATAGTTGAAGATTAAGAAATTAGACAAGAAAGAAGGACTTGTAATGACTATTCCAGAGAAAAATATATTTCCGCGCAAGGGCGATAAGGCCACTGTTTATCTTAAAAATGTTGTTTCCGATCCAGCGATTAGCGTCGGCGACTACAGCATGTACAACGATTTTGTGAACGACCCGAGGGATTTTGAAAATAACAATGTGCTTTATCATTATCCGATAAATCATGATAGGCTTGTCATCGGAAAATTCTGCTCCATCGCGTGTGGTGCGCGTTTCCTGTTCAACAGCGCCAATCATGCCTTGGGCTCATTGTCCACCTATCCCTTTCCTATTTTTGCAGACGAGTGGGCGCTGGACTGGGCGTGCGTGACCGAAGCTTGGGACAATAAAGGCGATATCCAAGTCGGAAATGACGTGTGGATTGGCTATGAGGCTGTGATTATGGCTGGTGTGACCATTGGCGACGGTGCTATTATTGCTGCGCGAGCTGTTGTGACGAAGGATGTTCCAGCTTACAGCATCGTTGGCGGAATTCCTGCCAGGATGATTAGAAAACGCTTTTCTGATGAGGTAATTCAGTGTTTGCAAGAAATCAAATGGTGGGACTGGCCGAAGGCTAGGATAATGGCAAATTTTGAGGCAATTCAGAGTGGTAGGATTGCTGATTTGAAGTAATTTAAAAAGGCTGGGAATGAGAATTCTCAGTTTTTGTTTGCTTGGTAATATTTCAGGAATCGAATGCTTTATGTACAAAAGCAGAAGATTCGTTCAGAAGTGAAAAATTACTGCAACATTCTTCAAAAAATTACGTATTAATTAGTAAGGCAGTAAATGTTTACTATTCTGGAGTTGTTGATGCAATCTGAAGACAACTGCAAAATGGTAAACAGTCGGCGGTTTACCATTAAAACAGAGACCTCAGTTAGACATTCTTAACGTACGGTAAGAAACTAGCAGGAATGGCTGCAGAGTGAGTTAGATAACGTGTATTGTTTAGTTTGCTCAAGCACTTGTTTGATTTTATTAATACACGTTGATAATCAGATAAGATTCAGTATTTAGCAAGTTGCAAATGTCACTTTGGTTGCTGAAAAAGAAAGAAAGAGAATTATTATGAAAAAAATCACAATTTTGACAGCTGGAGTTTTGGGACTCTCTCTCATTTTACCAATTTCTACCTTCAGTGCGGATGTTATTAACGCACAATCTCTCAAAAAAGAAATTACAGTCGCTCAAATCAAGCCGGAGGAATCTGTAAATCAAGACACAGTACCTCAAATTACAGGTAAAGAAGTATTAGCCTCAAGCCTAACGGCTTCACAAATTTATCTGATTGACGGTGTTGCCTATGATTTGAAAGGGAATACGGTCGTAGAATTTTACGGTCAAAGCAGACAACGAGGTAAATTTACTTGGGCAGTAAAACTGCTTAGAGCAGGTTATCACCGACTTCCAGCAGGAGTGAAAGGATATATTGCGGCTCACATTGGTCTGGACAAATTACTAAGCCTTATCGAACACTACACCGGCTCTTTAGAAAACGCCATTTATAACACTTGTAGATCAGCAGGAATGCCTAACTGGATGGCAGGATTTGTAGCCAAAACTATTATGTTAGTTATCTTTTGATGAAGCGAATGAAAAAACTTTGGAAGGTAGTTTGGAGAATACTCTTTATACTGGTGATACTTTTGAGGATGATTGCTTCATTTGTTGCAATCTTCTCTAAAGAAATATCAACAACGGCGTTAATCATAGAAACTCTCCTGACGATCATTGGCTTAATTCTAATTTTCTGGTGTATTCAGAGCCTAATCGCTCTTTCGAAAAATAAAGCACTGGAAAGTAAAATAAGCGAGAAAATGTTAAGAATCTGTAATCATACGTGCTGGAAAGTCTTTATCTGTATATTTGGAAGTGTTGGCGGAATTTCCGGTATGATTGCCTCTATACTTCAAATCTTTTCAGGAAAACAGTCAATTTTTATGGCCGTTAGAGACATCGTATTGATGATTCTGTGTTTTGTCGTATTTTTTGGAAGTGTTGATGAACTGATAATCCTTTTTAAAAATAAATCTCTAAGAAAATAAGCACGATTAGCGAGTTTACACCTGCTTCTAAGAAGGTACTCTTGAATATGCGGAGTACTTTTTTGCCATTATCAGAACACGTTTTCGAATTAAATGAGATAGTAAATTATTTTCTATGATATAATTAAAGCAGTAGATAGATTTTTTATCGTGGGGTATGGAAATAATAAATATTGCTCTAGGAATTATTGCTTTAGGAATTATTGCATCCATATGAGCATAGTTGCAGCAATATTTGCTATTAAGAATAATCAGGAAATTCAACAGCTTTTCAATCGAAATTCAAATAATAGGCAAAAGGTACAGGGGAACGGTAATATTCAACTCATTGCTGAAGAGAATAGGATTGCACGTTAAAGGCAACAAAAATAAATCAAAAAATCAGAAAAGGTTGATAAAAATCGATTTTTTTTGTTTTTCTGTTATAATGTAACAAAGATTAGGCGCTCAATTCGAGCGTTTATGCTTTAACCGAGTCAACACGCCAGAAGCTATGAAATTAGATGATTTGAGAGCCTGCCTGGCGGCAAAACCTCAAGTTCCGTAAGGGGGGGCACTGTGCTCCTAAGCGAGCGTGTTTCACATCTTAATTTTACGCCCAGAGAAAGCGACGGTTAGATTTTATGGCTGAACATCCAAATATAACAGGTGAAGAGCTGATTCAGAAGTGTAAGGATTATATGTCTGCCGAGGAAGTCGAGCGGATTACTTTTGCGTTGAAGTGTGCCAGGTCAGCTCATGGCGAGCAGTTCCGAGCTTCTGGAGAGGCCTATATTGTACATCCGATTCAGGTGGCAGGAATCTTAGCAGATTTGCATCTGGATCCAACGACAATCATTTGCGGGCTGCTGCACGATGTGGTTGAAGATACGGGCGCGATTTCTGAGGATTTGCGCGAACTGTTCGGTGATGAGGTGGCAGATATTGTCGAGGGCGTGACAAAGCTCGGAAAGGTTGAGTATAAGTCGCACGAAGAGCAGTTGGCTGAGAATCACCGCAAGATGCTGATGGCGATGTCAAAGGATATTCGCGTGATTTTGGTCAAGCTTGCTGACAGACTGCATAATATGCGCACTTTGAAGCATTTGCGTCCTGAAAAGCAGCAGCGGATTTCTCGCGAAACGATGGATATTTATGCACCATTGGCTCATCGTCTGGGTATTGCCAGCATCAAGTGGGAACTTGAAGACCTGAGCTTTCATTATCTGAATGAGGTTGAGTTCTACCGCATTCGCGGACTGATGAACAAAAAACGCTCTGAACGTGAGGCACTTGTTGCGGATGTCATCAGCAAACTGAAAGAGTCTGTGAAGAAAGCAGGAGTTGTTGCTAAGATTTACGGACGTCCGAAGCATATTTACAGCATTTACAGAAAAATGCATGACAAAAAGAAGCGCTTTGATGAGATTTATGATCTGATTGCCATTCGCTGTATTACTGAGACAACGGCAGATATTTATACAACACTTGGTTATATACATGAATTGTGGCGTCCGATGCCTGGCAGGTTTAAGGATTATGTCGCTAACCCTAAGGTTAACGGCTATCAATCGGTGCACACCACTGTAAATGGACCCTTCGGGCCGATTGAATTTCAGATTCGGACGCAGGCGATGCACGAGGTCGCAGAGTACGGGGTAGCAGCTCATTGGGCCTACAAGCAGGGGAAAACCACTGCTGTCAACGTGAATGAGGTCTCTGAGACTTTGGGTTGGGTACAGGAGCTGGAGGAACTCCAAGAAATTTCCGGCGGTAATGCTGAAGAATTTGTACGTTCTGTCCAAGATGATATTCTCGGCCAGAAAATTTACGTTTTCACACCAGCTGGGGCTGTACGAGAGTTGCCGAAAGGCTCTGGGCCAATTGATTTCGCCTATGCGATTCACACACAGGTCGGTGATCATGCGGTGGGTGCCAAGGTTAATGACCGTATGCAGCCGCTGACTTATACGCTGAAAACTGGTGATCGTGTTGAAATCATTACTTCAAAGACTTCGTTTGGACCAAGTCGTGATTGGATAAATATCGTTAAGACCAGCAAGGCGCGCTCGAAGATAAAGCAGTTCTTCAAGAATCAGGATCGGGAGTTGTCGATTGCCAAAGGACGCGAACTGCTGCAGTCATATCTTATTGAGCAGGGATTTGTGGCAAATAAGTATCTAGATAAGCCGCAGATGGATAAAGTCGCGAAAGACTTGAATCACAAGGATGCTGATGCTTTATATGCCAGTCTGGGGTTTGGCGACCAGAATGTGCTGTCTGTTTTCAACAAGCTGACAGAGAAAGAGCGCCGCGAGCAAGAGCGCGAGAAACGCCAGAAAGAAGCGGAAGCGCTGCAGCACGGCGAAGTCAAGCGTGAGAACAAGGCTGAAGTGATGAAAGTGCGCCACGATGGTGGTGTCAGTGCTGGCGGAATCGGCGGACTGATGATTCGCATTGCCAAATGCTGCAATCCAGTTCCTGGTGATAAAATTATCGGTTACATCACGAAAGGCCGCGGCGTCAGTGTACATCGGGCGGATTGCCAAAATGTCAAAGCCATGGAAGACTTTGAAAAGCGTCAAATTGAAGTTGAATGGGATGAAGAAGAGACTGCGAGTAAAGACTACGTCGCAAACATTGACATTTACGGCTTCAATAGGCCTGGTATTTTGAATGATGTCATGCAGACGATTTCTAACCTGACGAAAAATCTGATTTCCATCAGCGCACAGCCAACGAAAGATCGAAAAATGGCAAATATTCACTTGTCGCTTGGAATTAAAAATCTTTCTGAGCTGACAGTGATTGCAGATAAGATAAAAATGATTCCAGATGTTTATTCAGTCAAACGAACAAACGGCTAGAGATCGTAGGTGTAAGGGTTTAAGCGCCGAGGTTTACAACGTTGTAAACCTAGTGTAAAGCAAGTTTACAGGAGAAAAAGTTACATATGAGAGTAGTCATACAACGTGTAAAGTCAGCCTCTGTCACGATTGATAATCAGGTGATGAATCAGATTTCTCAGGGGTTTCTGCTGTTAGTCGGAATAGAAGATGCGGACAGGGAATTTGATTTAGATTATGCCGTTCGTAAAATAACGCAGATGCGGATTTTCAATGACGAAGACGAAAAAATGAATCTGTCTATTCAGGATATTAATGGGGAAATCCTCTCAATCAGCCAGTTTACATTATATGCTGACATTCGAAAAGGCAAACGACCAAGCTTTTCGCCTGCTGGAAAGCCAGAATTTGCCAGCCGCATGTACGACAAGTTCAACGAAAAACTGAACGCAGAAGTGCCGACCAAATCAGGTGTATTCGGTGCAGACATGCAGATTGAGCTGATAAACGACGGTCCAGTAACGATCATTCTCGATTCCAGCAATTTACGCCCAAAATAGGCAGAAGGACAAAGAGGCTCAACCAAAATGAAGTCGGAAAAGTCAACCAACAACAGCAAAAATCATGCAAAACTGACATTTAAGGAACGCCGACGAGAAAGAATCGCACATAGAAATCACGATCGCTTCGAGCAGATGAAAAGAAATCCAGAAATGATACAAGCTCGAATGGAACTGCGCGACGAGTTTTTGGACACCCATACAAATTTCAAACAAATGACTTCCGCAGAGCTGCAGAAGGAAATGACAATTCACGCAGCAAACGAAGAAAAAGTCCGCAGAAAAAAACTCCGCTCTCACTTAGAAAACTTCTCAGATGGCGTGATTGCAGTCATCATAACGATCATGCTGCTGGAGATACCAATCCCCAAAAACGAACACTACTATGCGGGATTTCTCTCAGCTGTTGGTGTCTTTCTCATCAGCTTCCTCGTCATTGCCAACTTCTGGTTCAATCATCACAAAATCTTTGCCGTCACCGAAGAAATCACGGAAGTCACCATCGTCCAAGACTTCATCTTTATGGGCCTCTTGTCGCTGCTGCCCGTACTGACAAAATGGATTATTGCCCGCCCGACCTGGTTTTCTGCCCTAAACTACGGAATCGTCATACTGCTCATCTTATCGCAGCAAGAATCAATGAATTACATCATTACGCGCAACCATTTCAAAAAGATGCCGAAGTCCTTCAAATTCTGGAAAAAGATATGGCGGGCACGTTTAACATTTACCTTGATCATCAACATCCTCATCACGCTCATCGCAGTGATATTCCCAAGATACGGACACTGGCTTTTCGTTATCGTTCCCATTGCCAGCTTCTTATCGCAGCTTTTTGAACGGAATCAAGAACATGAATGGCAGAATCCAGGTGATGAACGGGCAGTCGGCGTTCCGTATTTGAAATAGTGTAAACATCTTTACACGAAGTTTACACCAGGTTTACAGTGCGTCAAAATTAAAAGAATTATAGTATAATAAGACGTGAATAGGAGAGACTGTGACAAGGAAAGTAAATGCAATTATTTTTGACCTCGGCGGGGTCATCATGGACATTGATTCAAAACGCGAAGCTGATCGCTTCGCTGAACTAGGTATCAAGGATTATCAGAGTATATTTACACCAACCAACATGAATGAATTTTTCCAGAGACAAGAAATAGGCGAAATTCTGGAAGACAACTTTTATGATGGTTTTCGTGAGTTGACTGGCAGCAGTTTGTCTGACAATGATATAGAAGAAACTTGGGACTTGATTTTGACGGACTTTAAACCTGAACGGATGGAGTTTCTAGACGAACTGAGCAAAAAATATCCAATTTATTTGTTCTCAAATACAAATGACATTCACACGAAACGTTTCATGCAAATGTGCCTTGAACAGTTCGGTCGCCCGCTTTTGTCATACTTCACAGAAGTGTTTTATTCGCAGGAAGTCGGCATGCGTAAGCCGAATCCAGAAGCTTTCAAGAAAGTGTTGGAATTAGCAGGACTTGATGCGGAAACGACTATTTTTGTAGATGATGTGGAAGCAAACATTGAGGGAGCAAAGACAGCAGGTTTGCAGACGGTTCATCTGGTCGCTCCGAGGACGATTTTGGATTTGGGGCTTGACCCTGAAAAATGGGACTAAGTTTTTGGAATTAATTGAGTTTAGCGCGCCTGAAGCTAGGAGATTAGATGACTTGAGAACCTGCCTGACGGCAGAACCTCAAGCCCCTAAATCGCTACGCTTTAAAGCGGGCGCGCTTCACATCTTATTTGAGGTAAAAGATTTTGGCAAAAGAGTTTGATTACAAAAAAATCCACAAGCACAATCTTTTCTTTGTGTTCTTGAGAAATCTAGTACGTTTTTTGCTGTGGGTTTTAAATGGAAACAGCAAATATTACAACCGTGACCGAATTCCAAAGGGTGAGAATTACATCTTAGTGGCACCGCATCGTATGGCTTGGGAGCCAGTCTGGTTTGCTTTTGCGGCGGCACCGAAGCAGTTCATTTTCATGGCAAAAAAAGAACTCTTCAAAGGCTTCGGCGGATGGTGGATCAAGATGTGCGGGGCTTTTCCAGTTGACCGTGAGAATCCAGGCACTGCGCCCGTAAAATATGCCATAAAAATGCTCAAGGAGTCCGATAAATCGATGGTTATGTTTCCATCGGGCACACGTCACTCCTCTGAAATGAAAGGCGGCGTGGCAGTTATCGGTAAATTGGCGCATGTCAAGCTGCTTCCTGCGGTGTATCAAGGACCAACAGATATGAAAGGTGTGTTTGAACGTAAGTCAATAAAAATCAATTTCGGCGATCCGATTGATATCTCAGATGTCAAAAAGGTCAATGAAGAAGGGATTGAAGAAATCAACCGCCGCATGGAGGAAGCTTGGGCAAAGCTGGATAATGAGCTGGATCCGAATTTTCATTATGTTGCGAAGTAAAATTTGCATTTAGCAGTCTGACAAAAAGTAACCTAAAATAACAAAAACTGTGAAATTTTCTCAGTTTTTTGCTTTTCTAAATACCTGTACGGTCACTAACCACGGGCGGTTTTCTTGACAAAATAATTAGAGCAAGATAAGATAATAATTAAGGAATGATAATTATTCGCTATTAAATTAACTAAACGTACTGCTTCCATTTAATTTCATTGAGAAAGGAGTGCCCAAATGTACCGTATCATCAAAGACAGTCTTGTTTTTTTGTCAATGGCGCTGTTACTGATTTTCACGATCTGGAACCTGACAGTATTCTCTGAGCCACTACCTGGAGCAGTTGTTGAAAATGTTTATGTTCAGACGAGTCAGGCGAATATCCTACAGGATTTGAAAAAAATAGCTGAGGAAAAGCATGTCATCATCGCAAAACGAATATTTATTCCAGAAGGAACTCCTAGAGATGGTTTTGTTGGGAAATACCGCTTCCAGAAAATTGGTAAAGGAAAGCTTCCAGACATCTATCCCGAAGAAAAAAATCCGAAAATTCTTGCCACCAGAAACAATGAAACAATCTATATAATTATCGGTTCAGGTATCAACGCAAAACAATTAGCCGCCTTATTGAACGATAAAGGCAACGTGGCATTTGGGGATCGGGTGGATAATCGAATTGATGCCGTCAAAACCCTTCTCACCGACTATCGGCTGCCGATTCTGACGCTTCTGATTACTTTTGCATCTTTATTGCTGGCTGAGGAAGTCGCAAAGATAAAGTCTGATGGGATTCGACGACTTGCTGGTGTCAGTCGTTCAAAACTGGCCTTTTCAGCTGCATTCAATTTTGCGGGATTTATGCTGCTTGTCTTTCTATTTTTGAGTCTTGCTGGTTGCGCTTATATGCTGCTGGTTCATAAATTTTGGGGAGCATATGTTCAGTCGCTCATTTTGACGCTGTTTCTGGGGATGGTGACATTTGTGCTGATTGACTTTTTCATCTCGGTGCTGGTTTTTTATGCCCTGCAGTCCCAGCCGATTAATATTTCTATAAAAGGAAAAGCGCCGTTGGCCATCATCACAGCGGTAATCGTTATATTTCAAAGCACGGCAATCATGATCTCGATGTTCTCGGTTTCTGAAGTGAATCATGCAAAAGAGCAGGTGACTTTGCTGCATAAGGCTCAGAAAGGCTGGAAAAACAATCAGCATTATGTCGCGCCGACTTTGGCTGGTTCTGTTTTCAAAGCAGATCGCGCAGATTTACAAAAGCTATTTCTTGGAATTCTAAGCCAGAAAGGCAGTTTATTAGCATATTCTACAGCTTTAAGCGCAGTAACAACCGCAAAAGAGTG
Source organism: Streptococcaceae bacterium (assembly GCA_031285775.1). Taxonomy (GTDB): domain Bacteria; phylum Bacillota; class Bacilli; order Lactobacillales; family Streptococcaceae; genus Lactovum. The sequence continues at coordinate 13,096 of JAITVN010000044.1, forward strand.
GAAAATGAGTCAGTCGCATTATATGTTTGAAAGTGATGCCGACAAGAACCCTTTTTTCAACGTGCTTTATGCCAATCTGGAATATTTGAAGAAAGAAAATATAAAGCTTTCAAACCAGACAATGAACAAACTGACTCACTTTCAGGCAGGGGAATATGCCATTCTAGTTCCTGAAAGCCAGAAAGTGAACTTTCAGAAGATTTCGGTCTTCCAGGCGGGCTCAGAAAAATCTGTCATGAGAAGCTTAAGCACGCATCCTATTACTGCACTATATCAGAATTCTCAGCCCATCTTCAGTTATACAATAATGAGAAATCAAACGAATAATTATTCATTTTTGCAAGCACCGGTAATCATCGTCTTTGATGAAAAAACTTTTGAGAATGCAAGTCCTGAAGAGGTGGCCTCCAATGCCTTAAGTTTCCTCAGCGGAGGAAAGCTGTTAATTCCGAAACAGGCAGAAGCCCAAGTAAATAATCTTTTTGCTGCAAATCATCTGCAAAAGTATGAAGGGGCATATTTCAATGGTTATATTACAATTACAGATAAGTTAATCACCCAAATGAATCAGCGTAATTTTCTCTATGTGGTTAATCTTTTCTGTTTGATTGCATCAATTCTGCTCATCCTTCTGCTTAATTCTATTTATTTCTTCCAAAATCGTCGCAGTTTCTTAATTCAGCGATTGTCAGGAAAATCACAAGCTGAAATCCATCTGATTTACTTCTCAATGGTCATTGTACTGGTCTCTGGGATTAGCCTGATAAGCTATTTATGGCTTCATATTCCAGCAGAAGCCTTTATCGTACCAATCATTTATTTTGTCCTCGTTTTTAGCTTATTTGCTGTTCAGCTTCAGCATGAACGTAAAATGAAAATTCAATATATAAAGGGAATGTAGCATGATAAAGTTAGAAAATATCGTGAAAAAGTTTGATCAGCATCCTGTTCTGGTTAATTTCAGTTATGTGTTTGAGCCGGGAAAATTCTATGCGATTACTGGGAGCTCGGGCTCAGGTAAAACGACTTTGCTGAACATCATCGGCAAACTTGAGAAAGCGAGCAGCGGTCAGGTTTTTATTGACGGGAAAGAACTTTCGAAACTTCCAGAGCAAAAGTATTTCAGAGACTTTGTTGGCTATCTTTTTCAGAATTACGGTTTGATTGACAATGAAAACATTGAGCAGAATTTGGATTTAGCCTTTGTCGGCAAGAAAACAAGGAAAGCTGATCGTCAAGGGCAGATGAGGGAAGTACTGAGAAAAGTGAATCTATCAGCTGGTTTGAAACGTAAAATATTTACATTGTCTGGTGGAGAGGCGCAGCGCGTGGCAATTGCGAAGTTATTGATCAAAGAGCCGCCAATCATTCTGGCCGATGAGCCGACGGCTTCATTAGATGAAAAAAATACGGCTGATATCATGAATTTGATTTTATCAATGAGAAGTGAGCAAAATGTTCTGATTATTGCTACACACAATCCTAGGATATGGGAACGCGCAGATGAAAGAGTGAACCTAGATGAATTGAAAGAGTCAGAAAAATGAGACGATTGTCCCAAAATCAAACAATTAGCACTTAGTAGAAAAGAGTGCTAATTTTTGGACGTTTTATCAGCTTTTGTTCTGTACTTCTGACCAACTTTGACCTATAATAGAATCATTGAGAGAGGTTGAGACACAAAGGCCCCAAAAACAAACTCCCTCGAGAAAGAGGTAGTAGTATGGCTAATGAATTAATGAATCGTAACAATGATTTGTTTGGAATGGGAAATGACAGATTCTTCAACAATCTTGCGCATAACTTTTTCGGTAATGATTTAGCTTTCCCAAACCTTTGGGATGACAATTTGGGCTTGATGAAGACGGATGTGAAAGAGACTGACAAGGCTTATGAAGTCAAGATTGATTTGCCAGGTTTGAAGAAAGAGAACATTCACATTGATTATGCAGACGGTGTACTTTCAGTTTCAGGCGATCGTGAGGATGAAAAGGACGAGAAAGATAAAAAAGGACACGTTGTTCACAGCGAACGCTATGCCGGCTCTTACAGTCGTCAATACACTTTGCCGAATGTTGATCGCGATGCCATCAAAGCTGGTTTCAAACATGGTGTCTTGACAATTGATTTGCCTAAAGCAGTTAAGGATTCAAAAGCAAAGCAGATTGCAATTGACTAAAAGAAAGATGACGGATTAAAAAACATTAGCACTCATTTACTTGGAGTGCTAATTTTTTGTCAAAATTGGTCATATTATGGTATAATAAAGATTATGAATAATGAAGAATATTATAAAGAACTTGGTGTCGACAAAGGCGCGAGCCAAGATGAGATAAAGAAAGCCTATCGAAAATTGTCCAAACAGTATCACCCTGATTTAAATAAAGAAGCAGGCGCTGAGGAAAAGTACAAAAAAATTCAGGAAGCCTATGAAACGCTAGGTGATCCAGAAAAACGGGCGAATTACGACCAATACGGAGCGGCTGGTGCAAATGGCGGTTTCGGCGGTTTTGGTGATGCGGGCGGCTTTGGCGGACAGGGCGGATTTTCAGGCTTCTCAGGCGGCGGCTTTGGCGGTTTCGAGGATATTTTCTCAAGCTTCTTTGGCGGCGGCGCTGGCGGCGGTCGTGTCAATCCAAACGCACCGCGTCAAGGTGATGATTTGCAGTATCGCGTGAATTTAACTTTTGAGGAGGCAATTTTCGGCGTTGAAAAGGAAATCAAGTACAATCGTGAAGACAACTGTCACACATGCGGCGGTTCTGGTGCAAAACCTGGGACACATGCTGAAACTTGCAGTAAGTGCGGCGGCCGCGGTGTGATCAATGTTGTCGCAAATACACCTCTTGGCCGTATGCAGACGCAGCAGACCTGCGACCTTTGCCACGGCACTGGTAAGATTATCTCTGATCCTTGTCAAACCTGTCATGGAACTGGCCGAGAGAAACGGACACATACCGTTAAAGTCAAGGTACCAGCTGGTGTAGAGACAGGACAGCAGATGCGTTTGCAGGGTCAAGGCGAGGCAGGTACCAATGGCGGACCGTTTGGCGATCTCTATGTGCGATTCCAAGTTGCAGCTTCGAAAATATTCGAACGTGACGGCAGTGAAATATATTATGAAATGCCGATTAACTTCATCCAAGCAGCAATGGGCGATGAGGTTGAGGTACCAACTGTCCACGGAAAAGTCAAGTTGAAAATCCCTGCAGGTACGCAGACAGGTACGAACTTCCGTCTGAAAGGAAAAGGCGCGCCTAAGCTGCGTGGTTCCGGCATGGGCGATCAGCACGTTGTGGTCAATCTGGAAGTACCTAAGAACCTTAACGATGCTCAGCGTAAAGCACTGGACGATTTTGCTCTCGCCTCAGGTGTCAAAGTAACAAAACAGAAAAAGGGATTCTTTAAATAAGTAGAATAACAAAATCCAAGAATTTTACATCTTGGGTTTTTTGCACGCATTTTAGAAAAACTGGCGACAAACTGCTAAAAAGTAAAACCGTAAATCCTTGCTGCAAAGGATCTCTCGAGTTTTGGAGGTGTACACTCATGAACTTGAAAGAGAGTTGCCATTTTTTAGAGATTTATGTTATAGTAAATTCATGGCTGGCAGAGACTAATTACCTCGATCGCCTGTAAGTCTTGTTTACTGGAACAATAAAGGTACATCTCTACAAATCCAAAGAAGAAGGAGCTTTGTACCAATATGAGGGATAGGAAGACAGGAATAGTTGCGGTTGCGATAGCTACGGCCATTGCGATTGTGTTGCGAGCCACTGTCAAGTTCTTATTGACAAAGCCATTGCCCAACGCATAACAAAAGCGCCTCGTAAGAAGCGCAGCAAATGCGCTCAATCAACTCTTTTTTTAAAAATTTTAAAAATCCCAAGATATTTTTCACTGCAAAAAATATTGGCTAATCCAAGAAAATTGGTGTTTTCCTTGAAAAAAATGGTGATAAATTGGTGAAGTTTTACATAATTTCGTCAAAAAATAAAGCAAAAAATAGAAAAAGCAAAGCTGTAAAGCCTTGCTGCAAAGGAGCCAACGAGATTTGAACTCGTACACCTGCGTAAACAGGTTCGACGGATTTCGAGTCCGTTGCAGTACCGGATTGTGCCATGGCTCCGTGATTACTGGAACATTATATCACAAATACACGCGTTTTGGTAATTATTTGAGCGATCGCTAAATTTACTCAGCGGATTTTATTCATAACACTGCAAAAAAGTTCAAAATTAGCCCATGTCAAAAAGTTTTTGCAGAAAAATTGAGCCATGTCAAAGGAATTGGCTAGACACAATCCCCGAAACCAAGATACAATTATCTTACAAGAGAAGGAGCAAACAGCATGGAAATCAGCAAGCAAATCAAAAAATGCCGCGGACGAATCGGTCTTTCTCAGGAGCAGCTAGCTGAAAAAATTTATGTGACCAGACAGACCGTTTCCAACTGGGAAACTGAAAAAAGCTATCCGGACATTCACAGTTTGCTTGCCATGAGTCTGCTATTTGATATTTCTCTTGACGAATTGGTTAAAGGAGATTTAGAAATGATGCAAAAAGAAATTAAAAAGGTCGACACAAAAGGCTTCGACCGTAAAGCTGTGATGCTGTTTGTCGCGATGTTCTTAGTTTTAGCAGTCTTACCTTTGTACTTCTTAATTGACAATTGGCTCTGGCTGATTGAAGTGCCGCTGATAATTTGGATGCTTGTCCTCACGATTCAGGTTGAAAAATTCAAAGACAAGTTAAATATCCATACATACCGTGAGATTGTCGCTTTTACGAACGGAACCCCGCTTGATGAAATTGCAAAACAAAGAAGAAAAAGAAGAATTCCTGTTGCTATAAGCACTACGATTGGTTTTATTGCAGCATTTGCGGCGGGAATACTCATTGTTTGGCTGATAAAGCATGTTTTATAAGACAGCAAAAAGCGAAATAAAATAATTGGAAAAATTTCCCAAAAATCAAGTGTTTGTGATACAATAGACAAGATAAATAATCAAAGGAGAAATTCCAATAAAATGGCAAAATTAACTGTCAAAGACATCCAGTCTGAACTAGCAGGCAAAAAAATCCTTGTGCGCGTTGACTTTAACGTCCCAATCAAAGACGGTGTGATCACAAACGATAACCGCATTACAGCAGCGCTTCCAACGATCAAGTTCATTCTTGAGAATCACGGCCGTGCCATCTTGTTCAGCCACCTTGGACGCGTAAAGACAGAAGAGGACAAAGCAGGCAAGAGCCTTGCGCCAGTTGCGAAAGATCTTAGCGAGAAACTCGGCCAGCCAGTTGTATTCATTCCAGGTGTGACACGCGGTCCAGAGCTTGAGGCGGCAATCAATAAGCTCAAAGACGGCGAAATCCTCTTAGTTGAAAACACACGTTTTGAAGACGTTGACGGCAAGAAAGAGTCAAAAAATGATCCAGAACTTGGCAAATACTGGGCTTCACTTGGTGATGGTATCTTTGTCAATGACGCATTCGGAACCGCACACCGTGCGCACGCTTCAAACGTTGGTATCTCAGCAAATGTCAAGCAGGCAGTTGCAGGCTTCCTGATGGAAAACGAAATCAACTACATCCAAGAAGCAGTTGAAAACCCAGTTCGTCCATTCGTAGCCATTCTTGGCGGTTCAAAAGTTTCAGACAAGATCGGCGTTATTGAAAATCTGCTTAAAAAGGCTGACAAGGTCATTGTCGGCGGCGGTATGGCTTATACTTTCTTCAAAGCAGAAGGCCACGAAATCGGTGATTCACTTGTCGAAGACGACAAGCTTGATTTGGCCAAAGAACTGCTGGCAAAAGCTGACGGCAAACTCATCCTGCCAGTTGATTCAAAAGAAGCTAACGCTTTTGCGAATTACACAGAAGTAAAAGACACAGAAGGTATTGACATTGATCCAGGTTTCATGGGGCTTGATGCTGGTCCTAAGACGATTGCTGAATTCGGCAAAGAACTTGCTGGCGCAAAGACTGTTGTCTGGAACGGGCCAGTCGGTGTCTTTGAGAATCCTGACTTCCAGGCAGGCACAATCGGCGTCATGGATGCCATCGTGGCTCAGCCAGGCGTGAAATCAATCATCGGCGGCGGCGATTCAGCTGCAGCAGCAATTAACCTTGGCTATGCTGATAAATTCTCTTGGATTTCAACAGGCGGCGGTGCTTCAATGGAACTTCTTGAAGGTAAAGTGCTCCCAGGACTTGCAGCACTCACAGATAAATAAGATGTGAGGCGCGCCCGCTTTGAAGCGTGCCATTCGACTTGGCGTGGTTCGCGCCATAGCGAGAATGGACAGCAGCGTCCTCAGGACGCAGACAATTTCAGAAGCTTCAGCTTCTAGAAATTGCTAGGGCTTTAGCCCTGTGTAGAAATTTACCCCTAAAGGGGAAAGCGACCTCTAGGTGCTAAAGCACCTAGAGTCTGCTTAGGAAAACACGGAGAGAAGCGAAGCTTCTTGCAGCATTTTATCTAATTTCCCCCCCAGCGGAGGGAAAGCGATCCGTAATCGGCTAAAGCCGAAACGGCCTGCTTACTAGCTTCAGGCGCCCCGAACTCAGTTGATTGATAAAAAGGCAAAAAGCTTATTAAATCAGTCCAAAGTCTGAGAGAAATCTCGGACTTTTTTGGTATCCTGATAGTTAAACTATAACCAGCGGACAAAAAATTTTCACATTAGCAAGGAAATGAGCTATCATCTGACATTTTCACACAATGCTCATTATATTGAGAGAAAGTGGATAAGCTCCATGTATCTGTCCTGTTTCAATGCTTGTTTGCGGATGGAAGGGCTCCTATTCATGATTAATTTAATAAAATTTGTTATAATGATGTGGTTAGATAAAACTAAGATAGGTAAATATGCAGAATCCAAATAATAATAATAATAACAGACGGCCAGGCGGTTTCATTAAGAATTCATTCATCTGGATTATCGTCTTAATCATTGTGGTTATTGCGGCAAACATGTTTTTGGGCGGGAATAACAATACCAGCAAAAACGTGAGTTACAGCCAATTAACCAGCAAAATAAAAGACGGAAACATAAAAGAATTAACCTTTCAGCCAGTCAATGGTGTGATGAAAATTGCAGGTGAGTACGAGACCCCAGTTAAGGAAAAAACTTCGAGCAGTTTCCCTTTACTTTCTGGTGCTTCAACCGATGTGAAGGGCTTTTACAGCTATGTCATACCAACTGACAGTAATGTCGCTGATTTACAAAAACTTGCCGAGACAGAAGATATCAAGTACAGTGTTCTCCAGACGCCAACAGAAAGCATTTGGCTGACGCTGCTCGGCACATGGCTGCCGATGATTCTACTGATTGCGTTCTTCTATTTCATGATGAGCGGTATGGGCGGTCGCGGCGGCGGTGCAGGAAATCCGATGTCTTTCGGGAAATCCCGCGCGAAACAACAAGATGCCAAAACCTCTAAGGTCAGATTTGATGATGTGGCTGGCGAAGACGAAGAAAAACAAGAACTCTTTGAAGTGGTTGATTTCCTGAAAAACCCTAAAAAATACCATGACTTGGGCGCTAGAATTCCGGCCGGTGTGCTTCTTGAAGGTCCTCCAGGAACGGGTAAAACTTTGCTTGCAAAAGCAGTTGCTGGTGAAGCTGGACGTCCCTTCTTCAGCATTTCTGGTTCTGATTTCGTTGAAATGTTCGTAGGTGTCGGCGCCAGTCGTGTGCGTGACCTCTTTGAAAATGCCAAGAAAAATGCGCCGTCTATTGTTTTCATTGACGAAATTGATGCAGTCGGCCGCCAGCGTGGTGCAGGCCTCGGCGGTGGCAATGATGAGCGCGAGCAGACTCTGAACCAGCTCCTTGTCGAGATGGACGGATTCACTGAAAATCAGGATGCCGTGATCGTTATTGCAGCCACCAATCGTTCAGATGTGCTGGATCCGGCCTTGCTGCGTCCAGGACGTTTCGACCGAAAAGTCTTGGTCGGCGCACCAGATGTCAAAGGCCGTGAAGCAGTTCTTCGCGTCCATGCCAAGAATAAACCGCTTGCGCCGGATGTTGATCTTAAAGTCGTAGCACAACAAACGCCAGGCTTTGTAGGGGCAGATTTGGAAAATGTCCTCAATGAAGCAGCGTTAGTTGCTGCTCGCCGCAATAAGAAAATTATCGACGCATCAGACATTGATGAGGCTGAAGATCGTGTCATAGCTGGCCCTGCCAAAAAAGACAAGCGAATCTCAGAGCGCGAGCGTGAAATGGTTGCCTATCATGAAGCAGGCCACACCATTGTTGGACTGGTGCTTTCAAATGCTAACACGGTGCACAAGGTTACGATCGTACCGCGTGGACGTGCTGGCGGTTACATGATCGCTCTGCCTAAGGAAGACCAGTTCTTGATGTCAATAGAAGACATGCAGGAGAATCTGGCCGGCTTGATGGGCGGACGTGCTGCTGAGAAAATCATTTTCAACACCATTACAACAGGCGCTTCAAATGACTTTGAACAAGCTACACGCATTGCGCGCGGAATGGTAACACAATATGGCATGTCTGAAAAACTCGGTCCTATCAGCTATGAAGGTGATCATCAAGTTTTCATTGGTCGTGATTACGGTCAGACCAAGACTTATTCTGATGCAACAGCAATTGCGATAGATGATGAAATTCGTCGAATTACACAAGAAGCTTATGACAAGGCAACCGAAATCATCCAGGCGCATCGTGAGCAACATAAGGCGATTGCACTTGCGCTGCTTGAGTATGAGACGCTGGATGCACGTCAGATAAAATCACTCTACGAGACAGGGAAAATGCCTGAGACTTCTAGTGAAAGTGGAAGCGTCAGTGCGGTAAGTTCAGAACCTGCAAGTAGTTCTGAAGCTGTCATATCAGATGCATCGCAAGGCTCAGAGAATTCTGAAAAAGGAGAGATGTCTTCAGCAGTGTCTGAAGTAAACGACAACAGAGCTGATCAGAACTTAGAGTCTGAAAAATCTTCAGAGACTGGAAGTGATTTTAGTTCAGAGTCTGAATCGGATTGAGATCAAAGATAATGTTGGTAAAGATCATCAAGTGATTGATGGTCTTTTCTGTTAGCCAGGCGTGTTAAGACATACAAAGCCTATCGAAAGTAACGGTTCTGTATAATCTGAGGGGGGTGGTCATCCACTCCCCTTTTTTGCGGAACTAGAAAAAGCCATTTCAATCTAGTAAAATAAGAGTAGCTAACGCCCTTAAGGAGATTGAAATGACCTATAGTAATTCTATCAGAATGAGCTAGAAATACCAGACATAAACGTAAAATTCAAAGCAGACTTTTTCTCTCGAGAAGTCACGGCTTTGTCTTATCCTCTCCAAGCCGACGTCTTTAAAGGCTATTACACTGTCGTTTGTAAGTTTTGCCCAGAATGTGGCTGTCGAAAGAAGATGAAACTCAAAGATTATCGAGAAGTGGATATTTTATTGACACCCGCGGGTTTTCGCTGTCGTGTCCTGCGTCTTCGAAAGCCTCGTTATCGCTGTAGAGCCTGCGGAAAATTAACAGTCATGCATCCTCGTTTTGTCTCGAATGGCGCCTCCATTTCCAATATGGTTAAGGTCTCACTGCTTCTTGAGTACAAAATCAAGCAGTCAATGAAAGATGTGGCGAAGCGCTATTTTATAAGTCCTGCGACTGCTTGGAAAATATTTGATGACTATGAAAGAAAACGACGAAGCAGAACCCTGCCTTCTGTGATTTTAATGGACGAGTTTTCAGCCACGAAAGACTGTGAAAGTAAAATGGCCTTTGTGTTCAGCGACGGTCTGACAGGTGAAATTTTAGATATTCTGGATGATCGTCGCAGCCATTCTTTGGTTAAGTATTTTTTGGACTTCGACCGCACGGAAAGGTTAAAGGTCAAGCACGTGGTCATGGACATGAATGCAGGCTACCCCAATGTTGTGAAACAAGTCTTTCCAAAAGCCGAAATCTTGATTGATGGATTTCACGTGATTCAGCAGCTTTCTCGCTCCTTTAATAAACTGAGAGTTCAAGAAATGAATCAATTAAAGAAAAGTCTTCCTGAGGAGGCCAAGCAACAGCGTAAGCTGAAGAAATACTGGCGAACGCTCTTAAAATGGAGAGGCTTCATTGATCCTTTTTATCGGAAACAGTTTCCCTGCTTTCAATGGAAATATGTCACAGAGCAGGAAGTCTTAGACCAGCTGCTTAGGACCAGTGAAACCCTAAGGCTGGCTTACAAAGCTTATCAAGACTGTCTGACAGCCTTTAAAAGAAAAAATGCCGAATTGTTTTTCCAAATCATCCAAAGTCTTCCTGAGCAACTTCCAACAGATTTTAAAAAAAGTTTTCGATATTTAAACTCTCAAAAAGAGGCTATTATGAAAAGCTTCAAGCTTGGCTATTCCAACGGAAAACTTGAAGGTAAGAACAATCTGATTAAAGTGATAAAACGGATTGCCTTTGGTTTTAAAAGATTTGATCATTTGAAAAAGAGAATTCTTCTCCAGCAGGATTCTCTCAGCTACACGCTCTAGTCATAACCACCCGTCAAACGGGTGGCTTGTACCACGGGTGTAACCCGTGCATACTCACTGCGCCTTAAGACGCTAGCCTTCACAAAAAGCGTTCAGGCTCATTGTGTTTGACGCTT
>JAITVN010000065.1 GCA_031285775.1 Streptococcaceae bacterium
ACCTGAACATCTCAATTATACTTGCTTTTGGTCAAACCGACTAACGCCACCCGCATAGCGGGTGGTTTTCTGTTTCGCACGCTCCGCGCACTCAACTGGCTCACGAGCCGTAATAAAAATACTCAGATTTTTTTACATCTGAGTATTACAGGTTTTAAAAATTAATTGTTAAAACTTTCAGTCAGTTGAGGGATAACCTGCTTCTTGCGAGAAACAGCCCCAGCTAAAAAGGCATGATCTTCTTCGAGCTTAAAATTGAAGGCAGCCTCAACCTTATCGGGGTGTTTACCAATCTCAACAATTTCCGAATTTGAATTCACAATATCAGTGATCATGAAGACAAAATCGTCAAAACCTCCCGCCGTCATGTAAGACTTGATCGCTGCCTTAATCTCTCCGAGACGCGCGAGAACTTCTGGAATATCAACGGTATTGACTTGGGCAACGCGTACCTTTGAACCGTTCAGCTCAAAAGTCTTTGCATCAATGTCAATCAGTTCTTCAGCAGTCTTTGCAGACAAATTTGTTCCAGCTTTCAGCATGGCCAAACCGTATTCCTGAAGATCAACATCAGCAATTTTCGCCAGCGCTTCAGCGACCTTAAAATCAGTCGGATGCGTCGTTGGAGATTTTAGAAGCAGTGTGTCAGAAATCAAACCTGAGAGCATCATACCAGCCAAGGCTTTTGGAATTTCTACGCCATTTTCAAGAAAAGCTCGGTAAACAATGGACGATGCAGAGCCAACTGGTTCCACTCGCATGAACAAGGGACTGGCCGTATGGAAATTATCCACTCGATGATGATCCACAACACCGAAAATCGTAAGGTCTTCAATGTCGCTGATTGACTGCTGGAACTCGTTGTGATCCGTCAGAATGACGGTATCTACGCCTTCTTCTTTTGCTGATTTCACAATGCGCGGGACATCAAGCCCAAAGTAGTTCAGTGCAAAGGCTGTCTCTTCATTGACCTCGCCCAAAGCAACTGCCTCGGTGTTCATTGCTCCGAAAGGCGCATTTTTACGCAGGTAAGCAAAGCTCATGGATGAGCCTATGGCGTCTGTGTCGGGATTTTGATGACCAAAAACTAGTATTTTATCTGATGGCATTTAAATTATTCTTCCTTTTGTTTGTTTCTCGTTCATTATAGCAGAAATCGCCTGTTTTTTCACGATTTCTAAAAGCCGTGTTTTTTCAAATCTGACACAAGCTTGACATAAAACTCTGTCACATCAAAACCTGGCAGATTTTTTCGTGTCAGGTCAATCATATCACCATGAGAAATACCTTTTTTGCCTGCAGGCTGCTGAATTCCCAGAAAATTCCCCCATTTCATTGAGCGCGTCGCCACCAATCCATCATTGTCGCCTCCAGTCGCTTTAATGATGGAATAGCCGATATTAAGCGGAAATGCGGCAGATTTCCAATTCTTCATCTGTGAGCCTGCACTCTGATAGTAAACCAAGTCCGAATCCGGCATCTGCTGGTTTAATTCTAAACAACGCGTCGCTGTCAATTCACTGACAGATCCGACAAAATCAACATCGGCATCGCCCAAACGCCGAAAAATCTTCGAATATTCCTTCCCGACAGTCGTTACCACCTTTTTCGGGGCCATCTCAAGCATCGTTCCCGCTAAATCCGAACCGAAATGCGGTGTGTTAATTGTCGTGAGCGAGGCAACATTCTCAGCCAAACCCAGCTGGCTAATCGCATAACGGCTGTCAATTCCGCCTTTTGAGTGCGCAATGATGTTAACTTTGTCGGCTCCAGTTTCCAATAGAACCGATAAAATCCGCTTTTTCAGTTCCTCGGCAGAGACTTCAACAGGAAGTGAAGAAGCATGCCCGCCATAAAAAATAACTGCGCCATTCTTCTCCAGCTCAGCCGGAATTCTCCCCCAATAATTAAAAAGCTCCCAGTCTCTGAAAAAAATCCCGTGCACCATTACAATTGGGTAGCGAGTCGCACAAATCTGCTGTGATTTTCGGCGTTCATTCAAGAAATACTTCTCACGATTAAAAATTAATTCCTGCCCCATTGAGCGACTGACCAAAAAAGCAAAAACTATGTTGATGCCAGGAAACCACCAAGCAAAAATCATCAGCAAGCGAAAAGTCAGACTCAGCTGTTTTGATGTCATAAAAGCCCGAATCAAACCGCTGATTGCCATCAAGTAAGATAAGATCAGGCTCAACGCTGCATTTATTCCCAACAGCCAAGGATTTATTCTGATGCCAAGCACGGCAATTCCCGAATAAATCAAGATTTCCGTTAAAAACAAGATGGCTGCAGTAAATAATGTCACATGCGCACGACTAAGTGAAAGCAAGTCTGGCCGTGCTTCCTTCGTCACCAAAGGATTGACCAGATAAAAGATAAAAAAGGCTGACAGAAAAAGACTTGTCAGCACTTTTAGAGAAGTCGGAATTGTCACACCTGGCCATAAAATGAGCTGATTTGTTGCTAATATCAGCAGGACCAGATAGATGCTTCTTTTAATAATTTTCAACAGAATTTTTTAAGATGTCCACTCAACGAATCCGAGTCAGGTAATCTTGATAAGACTCAGTATCCATCAGCTTCTCTGCATTGTGAACACGGGCGTTCGTTGGCGGCTTCACACCTTCCAGCTGGTATTTCCAGCCCAGCTCACGCCATTTGAACTCACCCATCGTATGATAAGGCAGGATTTCAAATTTCAAAACATTTTTCAGAGTTTTGACAAATCTTCCCAATTGAATCAAATCTTCGTCAAAGTCGGACTCTCCAGGGACAAGGACATGCCGAATCCACATGGCTACACCTTTTTCAGATAAATATTGAGCAAATTCCAAAATATTGTCATTTTTATTGCCTGTGAGCTCCTTGTGACGTTCAGGATTAATCTCCTTGAGATCAAGCAGCACAAGATCCGTCACTTCCAGCAGCTCATCAATGTGCGCCGTCACATAGGGATCCGTTTTATAAGGCTGCGCTGCAGTATCAAGCGTGGTGTGTATGCCTAAGCGCTTTGCCAAAGTAAAGAGCGCAATGACGAAATCAATCTGCAGCATAGATTCACCGCCAGAAATTGTAATACCGCCATTTTCGCCCCAAAATCCTTGAAAGCGACGCGCTTCTTCCAGCACATCTTCTACCGTCCGTGTCACTGCCCGATCGTTCTTCATCGCCCAAGTGTCAGGATTATGACAATATTTGCAGCGCATCCGGCAGCCCTGCATAAAAATAACAAAACGCACACCTGGCCCATCAACTGTGCCGAAGGTTTCTGTTGCATTGACCAGACCTGTGACTTTTTTTGCTTCCTCTATATCCATAAGTTTTTCACCTCGTCTTCATTCTTTAGCTTTATTTTATCCTAGTTCTGTCTAATTATCAAATCTCTCAGACTCTTAAGAGGACGTGGACCGCATGTAAGGTGTTAAACCGTATTTCATTCAGATTTCTCGGCCTTCTTTCCTGTTTTCGGTAAAAATTCGATTCGAACTTTGAGAATGCGCTTGTCTTCAATCTCTAGCGATGTGATGGTCAAATGTTCGTCGTTTTCTTCATCATCATAGTTGACTGTGATCTGCTCACCTTTTGATGGAATCGAGCCTAGCTCATCCAAATATAAACCTGCAATGGTATCCACATCATCAGACTCAAGGTGAGTGCCGAATTTCTCATTGAAGTCATTCAGCGTCACGCGCCCTTGTACCACCCAAAGATGGTCACCGATTTTAGCGAATTCTTTGCTGACAATGTCCGTTTCATCTTCTATTTCGCCGACGATTTCCTCTAGCAGATCTTCAAGCGTGACGACACCTTCAAAGCCGCCGTATTCATTGAGAAGAACAGCCATTTGATTGTGCGTTTTCTTAAGCTGAAAGAGCAAATCATCCACATCAATGGTTTCAGGTAAAAAGAGCGGCTCCTGGAGAATCTGCCGCAGATCCAGTTTTTCAAATCCCTGATCAAATCCGGCTTTGAGAAGGCTCTTCGTGTGCAGGATACCAATGATTCTGTCCTTGTCGTCCTCATAAACAGGGATACGGGAATAGGACTCTGACAGAATCTCAGAGATATTTTCCTGTGTATCGTCTTCAATATCAATCATAAAGACATCAGTGCGCGGCACCATAATTTCACGCGCCAGCATGCCGTCAAGACTGAAAATTCCTTGAAGCATGTCGCGCTCGTCATCATCTAATGCTTCTTCATTTTGAGACAGAATGTATTCAATTTCATCGCGAGACATGGCATCCTGTTCATCATCGAATTTCATCGGTGTGATGCGGCTCAAAACATTGACAGAACTTGCCAGCAGCCAGACAAAGGGGCGCAGAATAAAACCGATCACCTGAATGGGGCGAGCCACAAACAAGGCGACTTTTTCTTTCATGTTCTGGGCAATCCGTTTTGGATAAAGTTCGCCCAAAACAATGGACACATAGGTCAAAATTGCCAAAACGACGATTTGTGCAACAATTTTTAGATTCGATCCAAAAAGCGGGACTAATTTTTCAGCCAAACTATCAGACAAAGAAGAGCCGACCAGTATCTGAATCAGTGTGATAGCCACCTGAACAGTTGAGAGAAAATTTGAAGGCTTGTCCAGAATTTTGATCAAATTCTGATAGGACTTGCTTCCTTCACTGGCTTTCTGCTCGACTTTGGCACGCGAAAGCGAGACCAGCGACATTTCTGCGGCAGAAAAGAAGCCATTGATTAATGTTAGAACGATAAGCAGTGCAATCTGAAAAATTACAGATTGTTCGGCGGGGTCAGCCATGAGGCGGAATTCTCCTTTTGTAAACGATTCGCTGAGCTTAACAGTTTAAAATGCTAAGTTTTCTTGATGAGGTCAAATCTTGAATCGGAAGTGTTTGAGCGCATAAAAAATAAAAAAGTAGATCTATTATATCATAATTGAGGAGTTTCTAATTTCTTTTTTTGCTCAGTCTTGATATTTCGATAGAGAGCCACTAAGAATTTAACAATTTCCTTAACCATGGCGTAAGCTGGAACAGCAATAACCATGCCCATCAAGCCATAAAGTGAACCAGATACCATCATCAAAACCATCACAGTGACAGGATGTACGTGAATGGCTTGGCCCACAATTTTAGGATAAACGACATTTCCATCAATCTGCTGCACCACCAGCACGTAGACTACAGCGATCGCAGCCAAAATAGGATGGTCGAAAGCAACGGTCAAAACGACTGGAACAACGCCAATATATGGCCCAATATATGGGATGAGATTTGTCACGGCTGCAAAAAGCGCAAAGAGGAAGGCATAAGGTATTCCAATGATAAGATAACCAATCAAAGCCAAGACAAACACAAAGAGTGCATCCATTGCAAGCCCGAAAATATATTTTGAAATGGTCTTGTTCATGGTTTCTATCAAGCCGATAATGTTGTAGTTGTCAGTTAATAGAATATTCTTTTTCACAAAGGGTAAAATTTTGTCCCCATCTTTGAGCATATAATAAAGCAAAATAGGGATGAGGAAAAGGGTCAGGGCAATCGAAACAATCGTCCCGACGACTGAGCCAATACTGCTCGTCATTCCTCTTGCCAGATTCTGTAAGATATCTTGATAAGAAGAGTTCAAGCTTTTCAGTGCATTACTCAAATCTAATTGTTTCGAAATCTCCATAAATTGAGGCGAATCAGTAATTTTATGTACCCAATCAATGAATTGCGGATAAAGATTAACAGTCGTTTGGTACAAGGCTGAAACCTGCGTCACCAGATTTGGGATAATCAAAGCCGCAATCAGCACATAGACACCAATGACAGTAATGATACACAACAGAATACCTATCCCGCGTTTGAACTTCAATTTTTTCTCTAGAAGATCCAGCAGCGGGTCAAAGACATAATAAAGAAATCCTGCGACAATAAAGGGGATGAATATCGCAGAAAAGAGCGTCGTAATGGGATTAAAGACCCAATCAATCTTGACCAGCAGAAACAGTAAGGCAGCGACGGCCAAAATCTCTACTGTCCAAAAAAACAATTTGCTCTTATTAAACATAAATGTATTATAATGGATTTATCAAGTTTTAGCAAGGTCTAGAACATCATATTATCATCTATAGAATAAAAAAAGATTTGGAGAATTATGATGATTAAAAATACACGTGATACGATGAGCGACGTCTATCTTGACGCATTGCGTATTCGCAACCGCGTTTTTGTCAAAGAGCAAGGCGTTCCTCATTCACTAGAGGTCGGATCGCCGATTGAGGAAGCTAAGGCTGTCCATTTTGTCTATTATGATGAAGCTGGAAAGGCGATAGGCACGGTTCGCTTACTTATAGATGATTCCTGCCAGTCTGGATTGATTCAACGCATGGCCGTTATTAAATCTGCCAGAGGCTCTGGAGTTGCCGCAAAACTGATGGCAAATTTGACCGATTTTGCCCAAGAACATGGCGTGCAAAAATTGTGGCTGCACGCTCAGCTCAGCGCGATCGGATTTTATGAAAAAATGGGCTATTCGCAAGAGGGTGAAATCTTTGTGGAAGCTGGAATTCAACATATTACAATGACTAAAACTAATTTTGTCAATCAAACTTAATTCTCATTCAATAGTTAATTCATAAGAAAAATCATAATCCTGAACAATTCTGGGATTATGATTTTTTGTACTAGATCAGAGTGCTTTCCAAGAGCTATCGCTGCCTGGCGTTGAAGTTGTCCACCATTTCGCTTGGAACTTGCGTCCGTTGTAGTTTACAATATTTCCAGCTACATAGGCTTTCCCCTTGATGTAGTCAACACTTCCGTCAGCATTTGGCGCAACAATTTGCTCCCAGGCTGAAGATGTATCTGGACGGTTGTTCTGTGTCCAATATTTTGCCTTATATTGCTTACCGGCATAACTAACGACTTCACCACCCAGATAAACCTTCTTAGCATCCCAAGCGTTTTTCTCAGGCGCTGCTGGTTTTTCAGGTTCAGTTGGCTTTTCAGGAACTGTAACTTCTGCTTTTGAAGTTTTCACGCTGAACACGTTGCTGTCTGCGCTCTTACCGTTTTTGGCAATTGCTTTAACTGTGTAGCGATATTCTGTGTCAGCCTTAAGTTTAGTATCTTTGAAGGCTGTTGAAGTTGTTTGACCAACTTTTTGTCCGTTACGATAAATCTCGTAAGTCTTGATGCCTTGGCTGTGCGTTGAAGCTGTCCACATCAAATCAACTGAGCTTGATGTCGTTCCCATTGAGTGCAGACCTGATGGAGCTGTTGGAAGCTCAATTTCTGGCTTTGCTGGATTCTCTGGTTGAGTTGGCTCCTCTGGTTTCGCTGGTGCTTCTGGAATTACTGGAGCTGTACCGTTCTTGACATTTACATCAATCGCTTGATAGAAAGCGCCGCCTGTGTCAAAGACATCCCAGACTGCCAAAATAACATGATAGCCGCTGTGGTCTGTAGGTACGGTAATCTGATGGTTCGGATTGCTGTTACCCTGAGCACCTTTGCCCTCGACAGTACCAATCAGCTGCAAATCAGAACGCTTGATCGGCGCATTTGGATTCCAGCCGTTCTTTGTGATCCAGTATGTCCATTTGCTCGTCCGGTGAGTCGCTGTATAAGTCCATTTAAATGTATTTAAACCTGAGTTGATGTCCTGCTTTTTCCACATCGTAGCTGACTGACGATTCATTTCTGAAAAACGATCAAGTCCGCCAGAAGGCAATGTGCCGTCGGCAGGTCCTTCAACTGGGAAGTTCTTTCGGCCTTCCATACTCTGCGGCTCTGCAGCGGCACCGCCGTATAGGCCGCCCCAGCCAGGTACACCACTATTGCGATCTAACATTCCTTGGTAAGAGCGTGAAGCTGGTGAGCTGACATAGCCATGTGCGTAAGCAGTTTGGCCGGCATAAGCAACACCAGCTGCAACAACAGCCAATACAGCTGATTTCAAGATAAGACGTTTCATTGATTTTTCCATTCAAATTTATTTTTTAAAGCAATTGTTCAAAATATTTGGGACAAAATTTAAATATTTGTTCAGATTCCTTTTGCTAAATCTTCAAAATTCAGCAAATAAAAAATGACCATATAAAGTCGAGCAGATCTTTAGTAAGAGGTGTTGCTTTACAAAGTCATCTAATTTTCATGGTTAACAATAGACTACTAGAGAGACGTCTCCCTCTATATATCTTCACTATTTACAAGTCGAACCGGTATGACTGATAAATAACAATTCTCATTAAACTATTAGAAAAGTAAACAAACAATAATTCTAAATTTATATTCTTTTAATATTTGAACTTGTAACAGTATATCAGAATTATCTTTCAAAAGCAACTGATTTGGTATATACCAAAATATTTTCGTTTATTCAGATTATATACATCAAGCACTTTTTCGTCCTATACGTGCACTTTTCAAAGAATAATTCGCAATTAATGATGTGTCTTCCAACATACTATTTTTAATAAATCGCAAAAAAAATCCGACTACTCAGAGACAAACTAATCGGATTATTTGACAAAATATTCAAAAAAAACAGAATCTTGATGTTTACACCATGTGCTCAAGCATTTTTATCAAAATTTCAGCTGATTTCTTCCCAGCTTCAACAATGAATTGATCAAATGAAACATTCGCGTCATGACTGGCTGTATCTGAAATGGCACGAATGACCACGAAAGGTTTTTTCAAAGCAGTCGCAGCCTGTGCAATTGCAGCGCCTTCCATCTCTACTGCCAAATCGTCTGGAAATACCGATTTAATCTCAAGAATTTTTTCAGGGCTGGCAATAAAACTGTCGGAGCTTGTAATTAGACCAACAATCGGATTTTGCATCACTTTTTTGAGCTCAGAAATAAAATACTTGCTTGACTCATAATATAAGGGCTGCTCTGCCATCTGTCCCAATTTGTATCCGAAAGCAGTCACATCCACATCATGATAGGCCAATCGATCCGCAACGACCACATCGCCAATCTGTAAGGAACCATCTACCGCTCCAGCCGAACCAGAATTAATGATGGCGTCAACTTCAAATAGCTCACTTAGAAATGAAACGGCTAACGCAGCCATGACTTTGCCGATTCCTGATTTTAATAAAACTACTTCATGACGGCCGATTGAACCCGTTTCAAATACCAAGCCGAAGCGTGTCTGTTTCTCTGGTTTTTGTAGGTTTTCTTGTAAGACGCGGATTTCTTCGTCCATAGCACAAATAATACCGATTTTCATTTTTGCTGAGTACCTTTTCTTTCTACACTTTGTTTATTTTCCACATGGACGAGGGGAGGAAAACTTCGTTTTCTCTCTCCAGCTTTTTCACTCTGAAAGCATTTCAATCCAGCTGTCAAAAAATTTCTCCATGAAATTCAGACGTGACATTATTTCTTCAGCGGAAAAGTTCTCTCGATCAGTTGTTACCACCCATTTGTTCTCAACATCATCTCGACGATGAATGATCGCAACCAGACGACCAGTGAATTCTTTTAAAGGCTGCTGATTTTCAGGTAAGTCTGACAATACGTAAACATCCTGTTCCTCACCGTCAGCAGCAATTAAATCTGGCACAAAGCCGTAATTCACAGGGTAAACAGTGTCATGATGGCGAGAGCCGATCGGTCGGTCAATTGTTATCTTTATCATGACCATGGGCTTAAAATCCAAGCAATCATCAGCAGGAGAATGATAATCAAAATAACCAAATAGCGATTTAATTTCTTACCACGCTGCTTGGTCTTGACATTTTCAATGCGACGAGACTTATAGACGGCCTGTTTTTGCTGTTTTCGCTCAATTTCATCGTATTTTCTTACCAGTCGGGTATCTTCCTGCATGCCGCGACGAATATCTTCTTCAAGCTGCTCGCGCTCGCGTTTAGCCTTGTCAACAATCTCGTCTGTCAATAAAGGATTTCTCGCCATAACTTACCTTCCAAACTGCCACTGATTAATGCTGCCGGCATTCTTTTTTTGCAGCTGCAGCAACTCCCAATATTGCAGGGCGATGATGGTTTTGGCATCATCAATTTCACCAGATTTGACCAGCGCTTTGGCTTCATCAAGCGTGACTTCATGAATTTCCAGAACTTCGTCAGCATCTGCAGCCCTTGGATGAGGGACTTTTTTAAGTTCATCAGTGAAAAAAAGATAGGTCTTCTCGTTCGTAAAACCAGGCGAAACAAAAAACTCCGAAACTTGCTCAATTTTCTGGCTGCTATAGCCTGTTTCCTCTTCAAGTTCACGCAAAATGGCAGCTCGCAAATCAGCTTTTTCACCAGCCTCAAGCTTTCCAGCCGGCACTTCGTAGATCACTTTCTCAATTGGTTTGCGAAATTGGCGAACCAAAACAATTTTATTCTCTGCTGTAATTGCTATGACGCCCACACCGCCTGGATGAAAAACCAGCTCCCGTTTGCCGATTCCTAAGCCATTGGGCAATTCGACTTCATCAAGTTTGACATCAATAATCTTTCCCTTGAAAATATCCTGTCGAGAAATTGTTTTTTCCTCAAAATCCATGCTTTTTTATTCCTTTTCATTGACTGAGCTCAGCGCACCAGAAGCTAGTAAGCAGACACTTAGTACTTTGGCGCATAGAGGTCGCTTCCCACTCGGGGGTAAATCTCTACTTTTCTATCTGGGCGCGCTTCACATCTCAAATGACTGAACTTCAAATCATTCAATGCGTAATTTTTTTCTCTCGCTGCTTTAATTCCCACGGTAATGCGGCATTTTCTTTGCCAAACCAAGTTTGTCTACCTGGCGCGCACGACCAATGGCCACTGCATCATCCACAACATCTTTGGTAATGGTTGATCCGCCAGCAGTTACAGCGTTTTTCCCGATATGAACAGGTGCAATCAGCGTCGTGTTGCTGCCGATGAAAGCAAAGTCATCAATCTCAGTCGTGTACTTATTTCTTCCATCAAAATTAGCTGTAATCGTTCCCGCGCCGAAATTAACTTTTTCCCCGACAATCGAATTGCCGATATAAGTCAAATGTCCTGCTTTCGTGCCGCGTCCTAGGCTAGATCCCTTGACCTCAACAAAATTGCCGACATGAACATCTTCATGTAAAACCGCACCCTGACGCAAATGCGCATAAGGTCCGCAATTAGAGCCGCTATCCATAATGGTTGACTCAACAGTCGAATTATTCACAGTGACATCGCGTGAAAGACGGCTGTCAATAATACGTGAACCGCTGGTAATGAGACATCGCTTACCGATCACGGTCTTTCCAAGTAAGGCCGTGTTCCCTTCAATCACAGAGTCATTCCCGATCTTCACATCTGCGCCGATTCGTGTTGTTGTGGGATCAATCAGCGTGACGCCATTCAGCATGTGTTTTTCATTAATTCGCGCCTGCATCAGTTTCTCTGCGGTTGCTAACTGTACGCGATCATTGATGCCAAGCGATTCATCGAAATTCTCCAGTGGATAAGCACAAACTTTTTCATCCTCATTCTTGAAAATCTCAATGACATCTGTTAAATAAAGTTCACCCTGGGCATTATCTGACTTCAACAAGGACAAAGCACTGAACAATTTCCGGTTGTCAAAAACATAGATGCCTGTGTTTACCTCTTGAATCGCCTGCTCCAACTCATTGGCATCTTTTTGCTCAACAATTTTGCTGACTTCACCGTGTTCCCGCACAATTCTTCCATAACCAAAAGGATTGGTAGCAATTCCCGTCAGAACCGTAGCCGCTGCGCCTTGTTCTTCATGAAAGCTCATCAAATCCGACAGTGTCTCGCTGGTAATCAAAGGCATGTCACCATAACCGACAAGCGTCATTCCTTCGGCTCTCGCTAAAAGCGGTCCTACCATCTTAACTGCGTGGCCAGTACCATTTTGTTCAAGCTGCTCAACATACTGGATACCTTCAGGCAATACATCTATTACCTGGTCAGCCCCAAAGCCGACAACGACAAAACTTTTATCAAATTTGAGCGCAGAAAAATTATCTAAGACATGAGAAATCATGGGCTTTTCCGCAATTTTGTGCATGACCTTCGGCAAATCCGATTTCATCCGGGTTCCCTTGCCAGCAGCTAGGATAATAGCAAATTTTCTCATGTTAAACTCCTTCTTAATAAGAACCAATTGCTGATTCTCAATGCTTCTCGTCCAAAAAATAAAGTGTTTCCAATTTTTGATGTCATTTTTAGTATTATAATACTGCTATTATAACATTTTCAGGCATTTCATGTTAAAATTTAGACATGAAGAAGATAGGATTTATCGGCGCCGGGAAAATGGCGCAGGCAATTATTTTTGGACTTTCTGACAAATCTGCTCTGATGATTTCGGGGCGCAATCAGCAAAAGAACCAGGAAACTGCCTTAAAACTTGGTGTAGCTGCGGCCGCATCAAATTCAGAACTGGCACAGGCCTGTGATTTAATTGTGCTGTCAGTCAAGCCGCAGACAGTATCACTTGTTTTGTCTGAAATCTCAGCCAGTCTAACAACAGAGAAAACCTTAATTTCAATCGCTGCGGGTCTCGACTTGCAAAGCTTATCAGACATGACTGCGCCTAATCAGCCGATCGTTCGAGTCATGCCGAACGTCAACGCTGCCATTCAGCAGTCTACCAGCGCCATCGTCCGAAATGAGCAGGTTTCTGATTCAAATTATCAGCTGATTAAGTCGCTTTTTGAACAAGTCGGCAGCATTCACGAAATTGCAGAAAAAGACTTTTCATGCTTTTCTGCATTATCTGGCTCAAGTCCTGCTTTCATTTACATGTTCATTGATGCCATGGCACGAGCTGGCGTTCGATACGGTCTGTCCAAAGAATTAGCCACAAGGATCAGCGCTGAAACGCTTGCTGCTTCAGCTCAAAACGTTCTAAAATCAGGGGAGCATCCTCAAGCGCTCGCAGATTCAGTCGCAAGCCCTGCAGGTACCACTATTGAAGGCATCGTTGCCCTAGAAAATCATAATTTTAACGCTGCCGTCATCTCAGCAATTGAAGCCACCATAAAAAAAGAAGAATCACTTTCTTGAGAGAGAGAGTGATTTTTTGATCAGCGGAATCTCCTGCAAAACTGGAAGAATCAGCATGACAACAAAAGTCCGCAATGGAATCTGCCAAAGCAGCGGCAATCGTGCAGCTAAATTGATCGAAAAGGGAGCCTTGTAAAGGATTGTGACCCAAAGCGTGTTGAAAAAGGCCGTGTCAAGGAACATGATAATCGCCATGGCGAAAAAAGTATACACCCAATCCTGCCATTTTGCCCAAAGCAGCTTTTTCCTGAAGAAAAAAAGCCCATAAAGCAGACCAACTATGAAAGCAGAAAATGTAAAGCCAGGGAAATAACCGTACTTGCCAAAAAGCAACGTCCCGATAATATCACTGACCGCAAGTGAAAGCCCCGTCCAAATTGGCCCAGCCAACGTGGCAATTATCGTATTAATGACAAAACGGAAAGAAACCTGCAGAACATTTGTGCCGAAGGACAGAAACTGCCCTGCAATCACAGCCAATGCTAATAAAACGGCCAAAAGCACCAACAAACGCAGGTTCATCTTAGGACCCTTGATTTTTTTAAACATAAGAAAAAGCTCCATTCTAACTGAGTTCAGCAGACTTGAAACTTTGAAAAAGGCAAATGGAAGCTGCCCGACGGACAGAACCATTTTTTTATTCATAACTTCAGTGCCCGCGTCACATCTAATAAAAAATGAGAGCTGCAAAAAAAATGATTTTTACAGCGAATGCAACCACAAAACCGCGCCGATTTTTTCTTCGGCTTCGTCCCCCAGGCGACATCCCATCCCGGCGGCACTTGACGCTTTGCAATCTACTCTGTAAAGAGTTGACTTATTGTAACATATTTTGTTGTGAAGATGCTGCTGGAGGCATTTATTTCTTAATGTTGTCTTTTGTATTTGCCCAAAAAAGCCACACAAACATACTGATCGTATAGATGGTTAGCAGAACAAGAGAATACTTTGCTAGGAGCATACACAGAACCATGAAAACCACAGTATAGATTAAAAATATACCAACAGATTTCCCGATAACCTTATAGTTGAAGGTAGCCTTCTTTTCCTTGCTCTCACCAAATACACCGGCAACAAAATTTACCAAGTAGAGCCATTTTCCTCTGATCAGTTGTATTCCCATGACGAGCATGATAAGCATCACGATTCCACAAATTACTAATGCTGCAGGACTATTGTTAAAATTATTGACGTCCATTATCCC
The DNA here is from genome assembly GCA_031285775.1 of Streptococcaceae bacterium. Taxonomy (GTDB): domain Bacteria; phylum Bacillota; class Bacilli; order Lactobacillales; family Streptococcaceae; genus Lactovum. The sequence continues at coordinate 14,195 of JAITVN010000065.1, forward strand.
CCCTCCCTAATTATATAAATATTCATAATAATAGTATCATTAATTTATCAAAAAATAAAGAGTTTTTTATACATATCTAGAATCAATGTATAAAGACTTATCAAAATGACCACTAAATGGAAGTATGTTACGGCGCACCAAAAAAATGATGCCAGTCAAAACCAGCATCATCCCAAATTATCTTTTTGTTTTAATCTTTTTTAGCTTTTATTTCAACTGTGGCAGTCTCAGTAATCAAGTCAATGGCTTTCTTCATCTTGATGTCGTGCTCAAGCATTGATTCCGGCAAGAGCTGCTTGATCTGCTCTACAGGCATGCCATACTGCTCAGCCAAATCTGCGACTTCCGCATCTACTTCATCTTGGGCAACCTGGAAGTTTTCCTCGGCAGCAATTGCTTCAATGACAAGGTTTGTCCGTACACGCTTGTCAGCATCTTTTTCATGCTGTGCATGCAGCTGGTCTTCTGTCGTTCCCGTCAGCTGGTAATACATTTCGGGTGAAATTCCCTGCTGCTGCATGCCGCCGAGGAACTCATTCATTGAGCGATGTACCTCTTCGTGGATCATCGCATTAGGAATCTCATCAATGGTGGCAGTTTCAAGAACAGCCTCAATCGCTGCATTCTCAACAGCATCCTGATACTCTTCTTCCTTAGACGCCTCAAGCTCTGTTGTATATTTTGCCTTCAGTTCTTCAACTGTCTCTACTGTATCATCAATATCCTTTGCCAATTCATCATCAAGTTCAGGAATTTCTTTTGATTTTACTTCATGAACGGTCGTCTTAAAGACTGCCTCTTTGCCCGCCAAGTCTTCTGCCTGATAGTTTTCTGGGAATGTGACAGTCACCTCGACCTCATCGCCTGATTTATGTCCGACAAGCTGATCCTCAAATCCAGGAATGAACTGACCAGAGCCTAATTCCAAGCTGTGATTGTTCGCCTTGCCGCCATCGAATTCAACACCGTCAACAGAACCTGCAAAATCAATCACAACTGTGTCGCCAATTTCTGCTGCACCATCTTTGACAACCAGCTCAGCCATCCGATTTTGAGCAGCTTCAAGGCGAGCTTCAACGTCTGCGTCACTCACCGTTTTGTCAACATCAACTGTCAAAGAAAGGTCTTTGTATTGGCCAAGCTTAACTTCTGGCTTTGTCGTAACTTCAGCCGTCAATTCCCAGTCCTTGCCTTTTTCCATTGACTTGATTTCAAACTTCGGCTGATCAACAGACTCAACATTTACTTCAGCCAAAGCTGCAAGGAAGGCCTCTTCAAGTACAGCATTCACTGCTTCTTCATAAAGCGCCTCTTCACCGAACATTCGATTAAACATCTGGCGTGTGATCTTGCCTTTGCGGAATCCTGGAACATTGATTTTTCCTTTTTGCTTGTTAAAAGCAGCATTCAGACCTTTCTTCTGCAAGTCCTGATTGATTGAAAATGTCAGAGTTCCTTGGGTTGCGCCTGTTTTTTCAAATGTTGCTGTCATTATTTCCTCCATGGCCTTTCTTTCGAAAAGCTAATTATTATAAATAAAACGTAAATGAAAACTGAAAAGCATTATCTAGGCAATTCAGCGATTTTCGTACTAGAAAAGAATATCATAATTTAGCTAATAATTCAAGGAAAAAACCGCCAATCCGACGATTAGGCCTTTCAGACGATATATAAGTCCCTTCCCTTACACTGCAAAAGCTTCTCGCTAGCTGATCTTTCGCAGTCATCAAAAAAGCATTCTGAGATTCTATCACAGACTGCTTATTCAAGTATCAGGCTTTTCCAGCGACTTTAATTTTTTCCGTCATT
>JAITVN010000075.1 GCA_031285775.1 Streptococcaceae bacterium
ATTGAACCTGAACATCTCAATTATACTTGCTTTTGGTCAAACCGACTAACGCCACCCGCATAGCGGGTGGTTTTCTGTTTCGCACGCTCCGCGCACTCAACTGGCTCACGAGCCGTAATGAAAGCGAAGCTTTGCTTTCGGCCTGTACGCCTTTTGGCACGATTTTTCGTAACGGAACGGACTAAGTCATCAGTCTGAAATCTCGATATAAAACGAGATTTTCCAATTATTATTTATTTTCTTATTTGTGTTCTGCGCTCAAACGCTCGGTCGTGACGCAGTGCGTCAGAACCTCCCTCAATTGAGCTTAATTCGCTGCGCTCAAACGCTCAACATCGCGAGCGATCACTAATTCCTCGTCAGTCGGAATCACGAAAATCCTTACGCGTGACTCTGGCAGCGAAATATCGCCTGTTGCGCCGATTACATTTTTTTCTGGATCGACCACGATACCGAGCCAATCCATTTCATCCAAAACTGCTGCGCGGAATGGTATGGAATTTTCGCCTACACCAGCTGTAAAGACCAGTGCGTCTGCGCCGTTTAGCACTGCTAGATATTGGCCGATGAACTTCTTCACACGGTCAACATACATTTCAAAAGCGAGCTTGGCATTTTCATTTTTATCCATATTGTCAATGATGTCCCGCATATCTGAAGAAACACCAGAAACGCCAAGAAGCCCCGACTGCTTGTTCAGCATATCAATGGCATCCTGAGAATTCTTTATGTCTGGATCTTGTTCAATCACAAACGGCAGAATTGACGGATCCAAATCGCCTGAACGCGTGCCCATCATGATGCCCCCGAGCGGCGTGAAGCCCATTGACGTATCTACAGATTTTCCGCCTTTCACTGCCGTGATTGATCCGCCGTTGCCAATGTGGCAGGTAATCATTTTTGTCTCTTCTATCGGTTTACCTAAGAGTTTAGCTGCTTCCCGAGACACATAGAAATGTGATGTCCCATGTGCACCATACTTTCGAACCGTATATTTGTCGTAATACTTGTTAGGCATAGGATATCTGTAAGCTTTCGCAGGCATGGTTGTATGGAAAGCAGTATCAAAGACGGCTACCGAAGTCGCATTCGGCAGAATATCATCGAAAACGCGCATGACAACTGCTTCTGAGGGATTATGCAGAGGGGCATAAGGCGCCAATTCCTCAATTTTCTTCAGAACTTCAGGCGTCACCACAGTGGACTCTTTAAAATCCTCACCGCCAGCCACAATGCGATGGCCAACACCTGTGATTTCGCTGATGTCTGACACAATCTTGAGACGCTTTAAATCATCAAGTAAGATCGTGACTGCTGTTTTGTGATCTGGAATTTCAAGTGTACGCTCATCCTTTGTCTCGCCGAACTTCACGGTTGAGATGGCGTCAGGCAAGCCGATTCGCTCAATTAAACCTTTGGCAATCACTTTTTCTGCCGGCATTTCATACATCTGCCATTTCAGAGAAGAGCTTCCTGCGTTGACTGCAAGTGTTTTGGTCATTTAGTAATTCTTCTTTCGTTTTTTCATTTCTATTTAATTTTATCACAATAATAAAAATAAAAGAACCGCGAAGCAGCTCTATTTAATGGTTCATATAAAGGAAGTTTGTGAATCACTTATCATGAAAAATCGGATGAAAATTTCAGATTTGCATTTCAGAGCGTCGGGGCCTGTTTCCGCACATCTCATGCATAGCTTTCCTAAAGAATATTTGTCGTCAATTGTGCAAGCAGCTCCTCAAACGCATATTCATATTTCTGAATATCGCCAGCGCCCATGAAGACATAAACTGCCTGATCATGATTGAGAAGTGGGGAAGTGTCATTTTCTGGAATGACTTTGACTGGCTTTTTAATTTTTGCTGCCAAATCACGAACATTGACATCGTGATGGTCGACTTCTCGAGCTGAACCGTAGATTTCTGCCAAATAAACAGAATCCGCATGATTCAATACTTCTGCAAATTCGTCGAGAAGTGCAATTGTACGTGTAAATGTATGCGGCTGAAAAACGGCTACAATTTCACGGTCAGGGTATTTCTGGCGTGCGGCATCCAGCGTTGCTTCAATTTCAGTCGGATGATGCGCAAAATCGTCAATAATCACAATGTCATTGATTTTCTTTTCAGAAAAACGGCGCTTAACCCCCTTAAAAGTGGCCAAATATTCGGCTGATTTCTGCATGTCCTCATGAAGCTGATGAAGTACAGCAATGACAGCCAGCGCATTCATTACATTATGCTTGCCGAAAACCGGGAGTGTGAAATCGCCCAATTTTTCTCCATGAAAATAGGCGGAAAAAGTCGAGCCAGTCGTGGTGCGATTGATGTTACGGGCTTGATAATCATCTTTTTCATGAATACCATAGTAAAAAATAGGTGTTTTGCTCTTCAGTTTGCGCAGATACTTGTCTTCACCGAACGCAAATACCGCATTCTTTACATTGTTCGTATAATCCTGAAAGGCCGAGAAAACATCATCAATGTCATGGAAATAATCAGGATGATCAAAATCTATATTGGTAATGATACTGTACTCAGGATGATAAGGGATGAAGTGGCGCTCGTATTCATCCGACTCAAACACGAAATACTTGGCATCTTTGTGCCCTTGACCAGTGCCGTCTCCAATCAAATAAGAAGTGTCTTCCAGCTGTGAAAGCACATGACTGAGCATACCTGTCGTGGAAGTTTTGCCATGTGCGCCAGCCACACCAATCGAAATGAAGTGCTTCATAAACTCACCCAAAAAGTTATGGTAGCGTTTATAAGGAAAATTATTGCGCTCCTCAAAAGCGACCTCAACATTATTGTCTGCTCGGAAAGCGTTTCCGACAATCAGTTCATATTCAGGCTTGATATTTTTTTCATCAAAAGGCAAAATGGGAATACCAGCTCGCTCCAAGCCTCGTTGTGTGAAGTAATAATTTGGCTGATCAGAACCTTGAACTTTTTTGCCCATCTGCTGCAGCAAAAGAGCTAAAGCAGACATTCCAGCGCCCTTAATCCCAGTGAAGTGATAAGTTTTTGACATTTATTAAACCTTTCCTCGCGAACTTTTCTTCTATTTGAGAGTCAAATTGAAGAAGAAAACGCTAGAATTTTTATAGAAAATAACAGTGCTTGCTGGAAGGCATTTATCCAGCAGCTTATCGCTCTTTCTTGAATCGCAAAGCGATGATTGTTTTTGACAGTGCCTTCTAGAGGTACTCTGATGTTCAGAACCACATGCGCACAAGCAATGGCGCTGCTCATTTTATACTCAGCCATATCAATAGCCGAATATAAATTCGGCTATTTCATGATATATTTTAAATTCCCCGCTCAAAGAGACTTTCGCGTTTCTGCTTAAAGTAATCCGTGGCTTCTCTGGAAAAGAGATCGCCTTGAATGGCTTTTTCAGCACTGGCACTATCAAATGTTACCTTGTTTGAGACATTCATTTCTGTGCGGTTCTTGTACTCCTGATAGCGCTCTTCGTTAATCTTTGGTTTCTCTTCTATTTTTGAATGCAAGGTGGGGCGAACACGTTCGGTTGGGTAAACATAACCCTTTGGCCTACGCGGCGTTACTGCTGCACGTTTAGCTCGCTCTTTCGACTCCTCCACAGCAGTGCGGCGATGACTCCGCTCATAAGTGTTGACAGGCTCAGCTGCGGCTACAGATCCAAGAGGACGCTTCACTGAGTTATAAGTTGTACGCTGATTTTGCGGTAATTTTGAAGGTGTTTTCGGCACGTCCATAAAGCTCATCGTCCGCATCAAAGATTCCTCCTGATTGCGGTTTGGTGAGCGCGTGAAAATCTGCTGATTATTCATCAGCGCACGATTGTCCGGCGGAAATGTCATTTCATCCGGATAAAGTGGAAAATTTATTGACATAGAAAAACCCCTATAATCCCTGATTTAAATGATCTTTGTTAATTTTAACTTATCTAAAAAACTTTGTCAAGGCAAACGCTGATTTTTCGTAAAATTCTCAGTGTTTTTCATGGCAATGCACTTGAAAATCTGCAAGATATTCTTGAAAATCAGAGATCAATAAATCTCGATCTTTGATCCATTTTTGGCGCTCGTCACGGTAATAGACACGATTGGAAAGGAAAATAACTGCAGATTGCCTGCGCAAATTCATCAAAATAAATGTCCCCGTATAGCCTGTGTGCAATAAGTAATCGTCAGGCAGGAGATCCCACGCTAAGCTTCTCGCCTTATTTCCAGTGTTTGTATAATCCTGTAAGAGCCGCAAATACCTGTCATCCGCAAAGTAGCCTTGAACAAACTTTATCAAATCTGACACGCTGCTGAAAAGTCCGGCTGATCCACAATGAATACCCAAAACGCGTGCCTTGGGGTCATGCACCACACCAGCTGGTTGATCTTTCACAGTCGGAAAGGCATTCTTGACAGGGCCGAAATGAGTTTCAGTCATCTTCCAGCGATCAAAAACCTCTGCTTGAAAGAGCTTATCCAAAGATTGGCCCGTCTGCTTCTCAAGCATGAAACCCAGCAAAATAAAGTTGACATCAGTATATTTGAATGACTTGTCGGAAGTGACCTTCAAATGATTCATGGCATCCTTCAACTCAACAGAATTCAATTGGTCACGATTCAGGATGAATGGGTCAATGCCGCTGGTATGTGTTAATAGCTGACGAATTGTCACAGTTGCTTCGTGCCAGGAAGGATAATAATGCTGCAAACTTTCATCCAGTTTTATTCGGCCTGAAAAAATTCTGTCAATCAGTACGGTTCCTACGCCGACAACTTTTGTGACGGAAGCTAAATCCCAAAGCTTTCCAGCTCGATCAGAGTCACTGGAAAATGCCTCGCTTGCATTGCTAAAAAAGCAGGTTTTTACATTGCCTTGGTTGATGACTGCGATTTCACAACTTTCAAAAATTCCTTGCTTTAAGTAAGAATTGATGCGCTCAGTAATGTTTTTCAAACCAGATCTCAAGTCCTTCCGGCAAGTATACAGACAGCAATTTTTGCTCTTTGTCTAAATAAGGTTCATATCCAGAAAATCTATCATACAGCTCCTTAAGATCTGATGACTCGGGCAGTTGAACCAAAATGGCCTCAATGTCCCATGTATTCTGAAGCGCATTTGGCACTTGTTCATTAAATGTCAGTTTAAAAACAGTAGAAATTTCGTTGAAGATCTCAAAATCTCGTCTTGCAGTTGTTAAAGACGCGACATTGAGTTTCAACTCAGAAACTAAAAAATCAGACAAGCCAGTATTTAGGCTATCGCACTTCTGAAAAAAATCCGAAGCAATCAGCCAGAACTCGTCACCTTCTGGGGATAAAGCAGAGAATCCCTCGTTTCCCAGGAATTCGACCTTTTTATTTGAAATATTATTTCGAGAAAGTTTGTTTACCTCATCCGCATTTGCAAAGATGACTGTTCGAGCATGCTTTTTTACCGAACCAGCTGATGCATACTTGACCTTTGCAGGCGACTCTTCAAGCAAGACACGTGCTTCCTGATTTTGATGACCTCCAAGCTCAACCATCGCGCCCTCTTCCAAGTGAACTTTCATGCCAAGAACATTTTTGAAAAAGTTTAGATTTATCTCACGGTTATTGATGCGATAAACTGGAAGGATATTGTCTGCTTTCATTTCCATTACCTCTAACTTTCTTTCATCAACTTTTACTTTACCACTCACTCTCTGCTTTTCAAATCCAAATGGGTAATCATTTTTATCGCAGTCTCATGTTTTACTGTTTTCTTCAATGGTAATTTTTTTCTATGCTTTACGGAAAACGCTCAACTTCCTTTTTCTCTATTCTATCAAAATTAACACTTTCTTCATCAAAAAAAGCATTTGTGTTTTTTATTGTCATTTTTGTTACAATCAGTCTATGACTTCATTTTTTACCTTACTCATTCTTATGGCGATCGTGGTTGGGATTGTTTTGCTTTGTGTGCTGACACAACGGTTTCGGCATTGGTTCTGGCTGCTTTTAGCCTCACAAATTCCTATGACTTTGCTCAGCATTTTCATGTCAATCAATCAAAACTATGGGCGGAGCTTGCTGGGAGATAGCCTCGAAATCATAATTTGGGCGGCTGCTGTGGGAACATTTATCTGGCTGGCGTATCGGGCAGCCAGAAAATATAATGTCATTCCGCCTTTTAACATGAAGTTCTTTCGATGGGGACGGATGTTTATCGGCTTGCTGATGCTTTACTTTTCCTCTTTGCTGGTCAATATTGTGACTGTAATGCTGACGAATTCAGCTGCCTCAACACAAAACCAAGCATCTTTGGACACACTTGCACTGCAGATACCTTTTATTATTTACTTTCTGTCAGTCATACTTGCCGGCTTTTTTGAGGAACTTGTTTTTAGAGTAGGAATTTTTGAAATTCTCCTGCCTAAACATCAAAATTGGGCCTTTATTGTTTCTGTTATTCTTTTTACAGCCGCACATGGTCCGACAGATTGGCCAAGCCTCTTCATTTACGGCTTTTATGCAATTATTCTAGGTGCATTTTACTATAAATATCGAAACTATTACCTCAATATGTCCATCCATATGTTGTTGAATCTGGTCGGTGTGACAACATTTTTCCTGAGTCAATTCCTACACATGTTTTAAAAAAATCCGAGTTTTTCGGATTTTTTTATTATAGGTAAATGACTTTAAAGAGGGCGATGGCACAGATACCTGCCAGAATTGGCATGACGAATGGAACCCAAGCGTACCACCATTTGCTGTCGCCCTTGTGCGTGCCTAGCACTGATTTTGGCAAAAGCCAATGTATGAGGCGCGGACCAAAATCTCGACCTGGGTTGAGTCCTGGTCCTGTTGGGCCTCCTAGGCTGGCTACCAGTACCATCACTAGAAAACCTAGTGCCATGTGCGCGATTGCAAGGCCAGGAAAGGCATAAATCTTTGTTTGTGCGACATTTGCCAGATTTGACATGTCTGCCCCATTACCTGATAAGGCTTTTGTGATAAATGAGATTGACTCGGCGCCGAAGTAAAGCCTGGTTAAGCCCATTGCACCGAAAAAGAGCACAAAGGAGCCGATGAATTCGTTGAGCGCGCCGTTGATAGTGGCCACCTTTCGGGAGCTGATGCTGCCGTCGTCAGCTGCGGAAATGGTCGAAAACGAGCCTAAGATGGCATTTGGATTCGACGTTTTCCTATAATAGGGTAAATATGCTGCAACGACAAGTAATTGGCCGAACATTGCGCCCAGAAGTTGTGCAATGAGGTAAGGCACGACATGTGCCCATGGAAAGAGGCCTGCTACTGCTAAGCCTAGGGTAAAGCCAGCATTGATGTGATTTCCAGACACATTGCCGAACATGAGCGCAGGAACCATGACACCGACGCCGTAGCCGATGCCGATGATAAGCCAACTCTGCCCGTGGGCTTTAGTTCCTTTTAATTCTACATTTGCGACTGCGCCGTTGCCTAGAACGACCAGCAGTGCGGTTCCAATAAATTCTGTGATGTATTTCACAGTCCAAGAATAATCCAAAAAAATCTCCTCAAAAAAATTATACTTTCCTAGTATACCAAAAAAGTTTAAATTTGTTGGTTTTTTACAATGAGTTTTTATGATAAAATTGAAAGGGTAAATGATTCGCTGAAAATGGAAGGTGTGAAACACGTTCGCTTTGAAGCCTAGAAATTTAGAAAAATGGGGTTCTGCCGACAGGCAGGTTCTCAATTTGTCTAATTTCCTAGCTTCAGACGTGTTGAACCCGGTTAAAGGAGAAAATATGGTACATTTTAATCACTTTTCGCTGGTTGAGAAAACGCTTGCTGAAAAGCTCGATGAGCTCAACAATCTAGGCTTTCAATTCGCTGGTTTAAATGAAAAAGAGATTCTAGAAGAATTCTTGAGGCGCACGCCAATCAATGAAACCGAGCTTCAAGCCACTTCTTCTTCGAACTTGATGGACTTTTTGACCAGTACAGAGGCAATGAACTGGAATGCTTTTTGGGCAATCGCCCTACAGCTGCAAGGCTTCGTTGCGAATTTCGAGTTTGAGATTGATAAAGCCAACGACTTTGCTCGTTCTGTTAATTTACCACGCATTGAAGGAGAATTGTCCACTGATAATCTGATTTCGGCCTTATATCTTTTGCTTTTATCTCGCGGAAAAGGTGGAATGACGCTCGTTGAAGCTTGGGTCAGTGAGGGCTTATTAGCTGTAGATAATCAGTATCACTTCTTTAATGACAAGGTACTGGCAACTTTTGATACTGCAGCTGTGAAAAGTGAAAAAGTCTGGGTCGAGACACCTGTAGACACGCAGAATCGTGGACAGTATGACCTGGTCTGTGTGGAAATCTATCGACCGCTCTATGAAGGCGGCAAAGTTCCATCGGTCATGACTGCAAGCCCTTATCATGTAGGCATGAATGATGTTGCTTCCGACAAAGGCCTGCACAAAATGGAGACCGATTTGGCAGAAAAAACAGCTGGAAAGATTTCTACATATCCGCGTCTGCCAGAAGATCCTGCTTATGCAAAAACTCCTGCTGATGAACTTGTCAGTGAAGCTGAGCAGAGTTTTACGCACGGTTGGACCTATTCGCTCAATGATTACTTCTTGGCGCGCGGTTTCGCCTCAATCTATGTGGCAGGCGTTGGCACCAAAGACTCAGACGGCTTCCAGAGTTCTGGCGACTATCAGCAGATTTACTCGATGAAAGCGGTGATTGACTGGCTGAACGGTCGGGCGCGAGCTTTCACTTCACGTCGACGTGATAAGGAAATAAAGGCCGATTGGGCCAATGGCAAGGTTGCTATGACTGGTCAGTCATATCTAGGGACAATGTCCTACGGTGTTGCCACAACTGGCGTGGACGGGTTAGAAGTCATTCTCGCACAGGCAGGCATCTCCAGCTGGTACAATTATTATCGCGAAGGAGGGCTTGTGCGCTCGCCTGGCGGTTTTCCAGGAGAGGATTTAGATTCATTGGCAGAATTGACCTACTCTAGAAATATGACAGGTGCAGATTATTTGGCTGGAAACGAGAAATACCAGACACAACTGGCTGAAATGACCAAAGACTTGAACCGCACAACTGGTGACTACAATCAGTTTTGGGAGGATCGCAACTATCTGCCGAATGTAAAGAATGTCAAGGCGGATGTGCTGATTCTGCACGGTCTGCAGGATTTCAATGTGACGACGGATCAGGCGCTGAATTACTGGAATGCTCTGCCGGCTGGCGCTCACAAGCATGCTTTTTTGCATCGCGGGTCGCATCTGCCGATTCATAACTGGCAGTCGATCGATTTTACTGAGGTAATTAATACTTACTTTACGGCAAAGTTGCTGGATCGTCCGCTGAATTTGGAGCTGCCGCCTGTTGTGCTGCAGGAGAACGGAAAGTACGAGAGCTGGACATCTGTTGATGCTTGGGGAAAAGACGAGAAAACTGAGCTGACCCTAGGTGACCACCATGTCAAGTTTGAGAATGCTTATGAAAATGCTGATTTCATCCGTTATGGACAAAATTTTCAGACTTTCAAGAGTGAGCTTTTTGAGGGGAAAATCACTGAAAATGCAGTCCTATTAGACTTGAGCTTACCTTTTGCAGTGATGATCAATGGGGCGCCGATACTTGAAATCAAGCTGAAAATCAATGACAGCAAAGGCTTGATTTCTGCTCAGCTGCTGGACTTCGGCAATAAAAAGCGCCTTCCTGATACACCCGTCCCAGTTGAATCACTCGCACTTGACCGCGGACGACTTTTCAAGCAGGAAAATCTTGTAGAAATTCCGCTTCGCGAGAGCCAATACCAAGTCATCAGCAAAGGCTTTCTGAACCTGCAGAATCGTGAGAATCTTACGACGATCTGCCCCGTCACAGCGGGCGAATGGATGACTGTGCGGATGTCACTCCAGCCGACGATTTACAGCTTGGAAGAGACAGATAATCTGCGGCTTTTGATTTACAGCAGCGATTTTGAACACACTGTTCGTGATAATCGTGATGTCACCTATGAGATTGACCTCTCCCAGTCAAAATTAATTCTACCAGATTAATAATTTTGTATAAAAAAGTGAGCCAAACCCGCTCACTTTTTTCATGACTTACCCTCCTTAGTCTATATCTCTTGCCCACAAATCATCCCCATCATGCGCTTTCCTATAAGTGCGATACATCCGAATCGTAGTCGGAATCAGCACCGATGTTGAGCCGATCCAAGCCATAGGGCTGGCAAAAACAACGATATGGTAATTCATGAGGGAGACGCCAATGACAGCGACAATCACGCGCATTCCTAGCTCCATGAAGCCGCAGATGGTCGGAATCTTCGCATTGCCCAAACCTTGCAACGTGCTTCGGGTGATGAATAGAATCGCCAAAAGCCAGTAAAATGATGAGTTGGCCACATAATAGATCTGAGTCAAATCGATGATTTTTGTCGCTGACCGAGTAATAAATGCTGTTGTCACATAAAAATGGAAAATCTGCAAGAGAACTGCGAATGCGACAGACCAGACGATTCCCATTAAAAGGGCATTTCGTAGTCCTTCATTGATACGTTTGTAGCGTTTAGCCCCATAGTTCTGCCCTGCAAAGGTGGCCATGGCAAGTCCCAGCGACATCATCGGCAGCATGGCAAACTGGTCGACCTTTGATGCAATCGAATTTGCAGCCACAGCATTCTCGCCCAGCATATTGAGTGCCACCTGGAGAGTGATAGAACCAATCGCGATAATTGATGACTGAAAAGCCATAGGAAAGCCAAGTCTGGCATGTTCTTTAATTTCTCTGGGATTGTAGCGCATATCTTCGCGACTGAAATGAAAGTCTGGAAGTTTTTTCTTGATGTAGACAATAAGAAAAGCCACAGAAAAAGCTTGTGAAATCAGTGTTGCCAGGCCTGCACCCCATACGCCGGTATGAAGACCTAAAATGAACAGGTATTCCAGGCCGATATTCAGAACCGAGGCTAGAATAATGGCGTAAAGCGGCGTCTTTGAGTTTCCTAGTGAGCGCATGGCATTCGCCAAATAGGCATAGAGATTCGGCACAATCATTCCGCCGAGTCCAAAATACATGAAGTTACGACTGTTCTCTATCAGCATTGCAGGCGTCTGCATGAGTTCCAGAATCTGCTCCAGGAAAATCAGGGAAATCCCGCCGAGCACTAAGGAAATAGTAACAGTAAACAGAAGGCCAGTATAGAAAGAACGACGCACACCATCAATGTCTTTGGCACCAAAACGCTGCGCAATGATAATTGCCAGCCCGCCCGTCATTCCTTGGGCAAAGCCCACAATGAGAAAATTAATTGCTCCAGTCGCACCTACAGCAGCCAGAGCCATCGGGCCTAGTGTTTGTCCGACAATGAGTGTATCAACTGTTGAATAAAAAACTTGAAAAAAATTGCCAATCAGCAAGGGAACAGTAAACCAAATGATACCTTTGAAAATACTGCCTGTAGTTAAATCGCGCATGTAATCATTCTATCATTAATTCTGAAAAAAACGAAATAATTCATCAGATTTTACGGTAAAGTTTAAAAGAGCCTGGCCTGATTTTATATGATAAAATTATTAGGCTACACTAAAAAATTTTAGAAGCGTCACTCGTCTTACAAGTGACTGGAGAATATAGATGCAGAAAAAACAGGGTGTCTTAATGGTAAATCTTGGAACACCAGCAAGCACACAAACAAAAGATGTCAGAAGTTATCTGGCGAAATTCCTTTCAGATCAGCGCGTCATAAAAAATCCCAAAATTTTCTGGCTGCCGATTTTGCACGGTATGATTTTGCGAACACGACCAAAAAAATCTGCCGAACTCTATAAATCTGTTTGGAGCGAAAATGGCTCGCCGCTTTTACATTATGCTTTGAAACAGCAGGAAAACCTTCAGACACTGATGCCTGACGTACAGGTTGAAATCGCCATGTCTTATAGTGAACCGTCAATACCTCAGGCGCTTGATAAACTTTTGTCGCAGAGTATCACAAAAATTACCGTAATACCGATGTATCCCCAGTATTCAGGTACCACGGTCGGTTCTGTCTTTGATGAAGTTATGAAATACTTCGCTAAGTCGGATAAAATTGTAGATTTGCATTTCATTCATTCCTATTGTGAAGATCCTGATTACATCTCATACCAGGTAAAGAAAATTCGCCAGGCTCTTGAAAAGGAAGACTATGACGCTCTTCTCTTCTCCTATCATGGTATACCGCTCTCATATGCCGAGGCGGGCGATAAATATCCCGAAGAATGTCGAAAAACCACCGAATTAATAATGCAACAACTGGGAGAGATCCCCTACTATCATACTTATCAGTCTAAGTTCGGGCCAAGTGAATGGCTGAAACCTGCAACCGATGAAACTTTGAAATCGCTGCCAAGTAAAAATATTAAGAAAATAATGGTCATTTCTCCAAGTTTTGTCGCAGACTGCCTGGAAACGCTCCATGAGTTGGAAATTGAGAACAAAGAATACTTCATGGAAAACGGCGGTACAAAGTTCACCTATCTTTCCCCTTACAACGATGACATCGAGTTTGCTGAACTGATGAAGAAACTAGTGAATTAAAAAAAATAGGGCCTGTCAAGTTGACAAGTCCTATTAAGTTATCAGGCTTTAATCGCTTTTTCAAGTCGCTCCAGCGTCTCTGCGCGTCCGAGGATTTCAAGCGCCTCATGAAGCTGCGGGCCATGCGTAAATCCGGTTGTAGCAACCCGAATGGGCATCCAGAGAGATTTTCCTTTTACTCCAGTCTCTTTCTGTACTTCTTTGAAGAGGGGCAAAATGGCATCCGCCTTGAAGTCTGCCTCGCTCAGCGCTGAAATATGCTGGTAGAATGACTTGACCGCAGTCAACGCAGTCTCCTCAGACATGACCGCCTGCTCTGCCTCCCCAAGCTCAGGATAAGGCTCATAGAAGAAATTGGTCAGCTCGACAATTTCTTCGCCGTATTTGAGCTGGGGCTGGTAGAGTTTGACCAATTCTTCGGCGTGGGCATCGTATCGGCCACAGGCCTCGAGAAATGGCTTCGTTAAGGCCATTACGGTTGATAAGTCAGCGTGCTTGATGTACTCGCCGTCCATCCAGTCCAGTTTCTTTTGATCAAAGGATGCTGGGGCTTTGCTGAGCCGCTCTGGCGTGAAAAGCTTTATCAGCTCGTCGCGTCCGTAAATCTCCTCTTCCCCGCCAGGGTTCCAGCCTAAGAAGGCAATGAAGTTGAAAATGGCTTCGGGCATGTAGCCTTTGGCGCGGTAGTCCTCAATGAACTGGAGGGTGTTGGTGTCGCGCTTGGAGAGCTTTTTACCAGTTTCAGTGTTGATGATCAGGGTCATGTGGCCGAAAATCGGGGGCTCCCAGCCGAGCGCCTCGTAGATCATCAGCTGCTTGGGGGTGTTAGCAATATGGTCGTCGCCGCGCAGGACGTGCGAGATCTCCATCAGGTGATCGTCAATGACCACGGCGAAGTTGTAGGTCGGGTAGCCGTCAGCTTTCTGGATGACCCAGTCGCCGCCGATGTTGCCGCCCTCAAAGCTGGTGTGCCCCTTGACGATGTCTTCCCAAGCGTAGACACGGGTTTCGTGGACTTTTATCCGAACGGTCGGGACAATGCCCTGCGCTTGGCGTTCTGCCACATAGACTTTGCGCGCCTCCTCATCCATTCCGGCGTATTCGTCTACGTAATGCGGTGCGACGTGGTTGGCTTCCTGCGCCTCGCGAATGGCCTCAAGTTCTTCCGGCGTGACATAGCTATAGTAGGCTTTGCCTTCATCGAGCAGCTGCTGTACATACTTATGATAAATGTCCAGGCGCTCTGACTGGCGGTATTGCGCGTTGGTTTCTGGCGACTCGTCCCAGTCCATGCCCAGCCAGCGCAGATTGTCAAGCTGTGAACGCTCGCCGTCTGCGACATGACGCTTTCTGTCAGTATCTTCAATACGGATAATGAAAGTGCCGCCGAAGTGGCGGGCAAATAGATAGTTAAACAGTGCTGTACGTGCATTTCCGATGTGCAGGAGACCAGTTGGGCTGGGTGCATAGCGGACGCGGATTTTATCACTCATTATATAAAAACCTCTCGAAAAATTTGATTACGTTAATAGTGTTTCAACCCTGTTATTTTACCATAAATTCGGTCTAATTAACACGATTCTTATTCCTTTACGTGTGTGGTATAATGTTTGTATCGTCAATCGCGCTAAAGGGTAGACTATGAATGAGGGGAGGCTTCGTGGAAATAAGAGTCATTCGGGAAAATAAGTAACAATTTTTGGACTAGCTTTTGCTCGCCGACGAGCAAGAATCCATGATAGATAGATATCTAGAGCGGGGCGAACTCTTCGCCTTATATGACCCTGACTTGAAAGCCGTTTGCCTTGTTGCAAAAGTGAGTGGGACTGTTTGCGAGTTGAAAAACATCTAAAGTTAAGATTTTTTTGTTGACAACTATAACCATCTCATATTTGATCAAGGAATTCAGTTAGTCGACATGATTTATCTGAGAAAAACACTCTGACTCTTACCTGAGTTAATTTCTTGACAAGTCACTCAAAGAATGTTAAATTTTTGTTAGAAAGCGGATACATAACTAAGCTTTCAAATCTACCAAACACTGCGTAAACACACTTATTGTCAAGTGCCCACACAGATGCAATTCAAAAGAGAATGGCCAAGCTCTCGAGCGAATGCCTTTCCAAAGGAGAACAATATGAAAATTGGCGTCCCTAAAGAAATCAAGAAGTTTGAATACCGTGTCGGTTTAGCTCCAAACTACGCTGCTGACTACGTTAATGCTGGTCACGAGGTCTACATCCAGTCAGGGGCTGGACAAGGCTCAAGCTTTTCGGATGCAGACTATGAAAAAGTCGGCTGCAAAATTCTTCCGACTGCCGATGACATCTGGAAAATCGCCGAGATGATTGTCAAGGTGAAAGAGCCGCTTGAGCCTGAATATAACCTCATGCGTGAGGGACAGATACTCTTTACTTATTTCCACTTAGCAGCTGACCGAGCATTGACCGAGGCAGTTCTGGCGAGGAAAGTTATTGCCATCGCTTACGAAACCATTCGCGACCATCAGGGCAAGCTTCCATGTCTGGCACCAATGTCAGAAATTGCAGGACGCATGTCAATTCAAGAAGGGGCCAAATATCTTGAGGCACCTCAGGGCGGACGCGGCATTCTTCTGGGAGGTGTTTCAGGCGTGCTGCCGGCAAATGTGCTTGTTCTCGGCGGTGGCGGCACAGTCGGGCAAAATGCGGTGGCGATGGCCGTCGGTCTGCACGCTAATGTTACAGCTGTGGATGTAAATCTTGACAGCCTAACGCGTCTTGAGCAGGAATATCGTGGTCAGGTCCATACTGCCTTTTCTACAGACTCTGCCATTCGTGAGCTGATTGCAGATGCAGATTTGGTCATTGGGGCTACGCTGATACCTGGCGCTGAAACGCCGCAGCTCATCAAAAAAGATTACTTGCCGCTAATGAAGAAGGGCTCAGTTATAGTTGATGTGGCCATTGACCAAGGCGGTACCTGCGAAACTTCACATGTAACCTATCATGATGACCCTGTCTTTGAAGTTGAGGGCGTCATTCACTATTGCGTCGGCAATATGCCTGGAGCTGTGCCGATTACATCTACCGCAGCATTAAACAATTCCACGCTACATTATGGTCTGCAGATCGCTAATCGTGGCTACATGGAGGCTCTCAAAGCTGATTCTGGCTTAAAGCTGGGACTAAATGCCCACCTAGGCAAACTCACTTTGCTGAGTGTCGCTGATGAATTTGGAATTGAATATACAAGTGTAGATACAGTCATGAACTAATCATTCGAAAAAACCTGTCAAATTCGGCAGGTTTTTTGACTTGCTGCTTCAGGCACTTGGTTGTTGTTGTGTAATACAGTGTATATTTCCTCCGCCATAGACGATTTCAACTGTGTTGACGCCGACAATTTCCTTATCTGGGAACATTTCCTGAATCTGTCGAAGTGCCAAGGCATCATTTTCATCGCCGTACTGCGGCACGATGACACCTCCGTTTGTGATGAGAAAATTCATGTAGGAAGCAATGCAAATGTCGCCGTCTTCTCGAGGCAAAGTTCCTTCGACACTGTCAATCTTGAAGTCTCCTTTGATTGTGACGTTCTTAATCGGACAACATAGCTTGTGAATTTTTAGCTGACGCCCTTTCGCATCCGTCATTTCACTCAGGCGATGGTAGGCATCTTGAGCAGCTTCATAAAAAGGAGAGTTGGTGTCTTCTGTGTAGATACAAGCGGCTTCCCCTGGCGCGACAAAACATGCAATATCGTCCACGTGGCCGTTGGTTTCGTCGGGATCAATGCCGTCGCCCAGCCAAAGTACTTTTTCGACATTCAAGTGTGATTTGAGCATATCCTCAATTCCCACGCGCGACATGTGCGGGTTTCTTCCTTCAGAAAGTAGACACATTTCGGTCGTTAGTACAGTTCCTTCGCCATCCACATGGAAAGAACCGCCTTCGAGGACAAAATCGCTCGTCCGATAAGAATCCACACGCTCAAGTTCACATACCTTCTGAGCCACGAGGTCATCCTGGTCCCACGGGAAATACAGACCGTCAACGAGACCGCCCCAGGCATTGAAAGCCCAGTCATTCGCTCGGATTTCACCCTTGTCGTTGATGATGAAAGTGGGCCCGCAGTCACGTACCCAAGAATCATTGTTGGACATTTCCAAAACACGAATTTCTTCAGGAAGCTGGTAGCGTGCATTTTGATATTGTGCACGAGAAACCAGCATCGTCACTGGTGTGAACTGATTAATTGCAGCTGCCACGTTGCTGAAAGCCTCCTGAGCTGGTTTTCCTCCATTGCGCCAATTGTCTGAGCGCTCCGGCCAGATCATGAAAACCTGGTCCTGCGCTTCAAATTCTGCCGGCATTCTATAGCCATCTTGTTTCGGCGTTGAGCCAATGATGCGTTTTGACATATTTTACCTCAATTCTTATTTTTTTAACTGAGTTCGGTGCACCTGAAGCTAGTAAGCAGACCGTTTCGGCTTCAGCCGATTACGGGTCGCTTTCACCTTTAGGTGGAGATTTCCCCTTTAGGGGGGGAATCTCTACACAGGGCTAAAGCCCTAACAATTTCTAGAAGCTAAAGTTTCTGAAATTGTCTGCGTCCTGAGGCGCTGCTGTCCATTCTCGCTACGACGCTGAAGCGCCAAGTCAAATGGCACGCTTCTAAGCTGGCGCACCTCACACCTTACTTGATTTTCCTGACGTGGATGATCGTTTCCCCAATCGCAATAAATACTACTGCGCCAATCGTGATTGGCAGCTGAGCTTCTAATGTGGCTTTGTCAAACTGTAATGGCAAAGCTGTGAAAATAAGTGAAATGATGATGATGATCAATGGCAGCGCTGTATACATCATCAGCCGAGCTGGACCGCCAGATACTTTGAAAGGACGAGCTGTATCAGGATCTGATTTTCTAAGTTTATAAAAGGCAGGAAAAACCGGGAGATACGAAAGCAGAAACAGCACCAAGTTCAGCGAGAAGAATGACCAGAATAAGTCTTCATTCGGAAGGAACGGCGCAATCAGAACCACCACTGAAGCAAAAATCCCGTTCATCAGCGCTGCGCCAATTGGAATATCATTTGATTTCCTGCGCTTTGAAAAAAACTTCGGCATGTCGCCATTATCAGCCGCATAACATGCCACATTATTGACGCCCATTGACCAGGAAGCCATGTTGCCGAATAAGGTAAGCAGGAAGAGGAAGGCAATGACACTGATAAAGATGCCGCCCTCTGTCCCTAGCATGGCCTGGAAAGAATCCACTAAGCCGCTACTGGTTGAGAGGTCAGCGGTCGGAATGGCCACGCCGATGCCGAAGGCCGAAAACATGTAAATTGCCGCAATCAGGACACCACCGATGATAATCGCCTGCGGAATCTGCTTCTTGGGATTTTCCATGCTGTCTGCGAAAGTACAGATGACTTCGAAGCCCAGCAGGTTGAAGATGATGACCGAGATAAAGGACAGACTGTTCAAATCAAAACTCGGCAGGAGTGAGGACACCGTGATAGGATTGGCAAAGCCTTTGGTGACCGCAAAATAGATGCCGAAACCTCCCAGCATGACCGCCAGCAAAATTTTGATAGCCGCGCCGCCTTTGAGAATCCAGACGCTGTCACTGATCGGGAAAAGACTGATGAAGACAATTACCCAAATGAAGACCAGCTCAATGATCAGCGCCGTCATCGTATTAATTTCTATGCCGAAAATCGTCTGCAGTAGCTCAGGACAAAGCACCGCCAGCGACGCCATCCAGAGCGGAAAGTTGACCCAGTAATACCAGGATGCCCGTGCGCCCCAGCGATGCCCGAAAGCTTTAGACACCCAGTCATATAAGCCGCCTTCCCCGACATAAGTGGTACCGAGTTCTGAAGTAATCAGCCCATAGGGAATCAGAAATGCAACAATGAGGACAATCCACCAGAAAAACATGGAATTCCCGATCGCCGCAACTGGTGCGGCTGCTTCAGCGACAAAAACGACGCAGATAACTGAAAGCAGCACACTGAATAAATTGAATTTTTTCTTATTTTCCATACAAAGTTCCTTCATTTGTAAGAATTCTACGAGCTTAAAATCCTACCTGCTTGCCATATATGCTTCCAAGTCCCCTTTCGCCTCGGCCTGGGCACTCAAATCAAATGGATTCTTGCGAGCATAATCGTCCAGTAGATACACTAGTAATCCGCGAATTGAGGTCAGACGATTCTCAGCTTCATCGAAACAGATAGAATTTGCACCATCAATCACCGCGTCAACTACTTCTTCACCTCTGGAAGCCGGCAGACAGTGCATGAATTTCGTCTCCGCGCCAGCCTTGGCCATCATTTCAGGCGTCACCTGATACTTCGGATAGAAAATCTTCATGCGCTCCTCTTCTGACAACTCGGCATCGTAAAGTCCGTACCAGACATCAGTGTAAAGAAAATCTGCACCAGCAATTGACTCAATGTCGTCTGATATCGTGAAGCTTCCGCCCGAAATTTCACAGTTTGCCGCCAGTTTTGCCTGATTTTCTTCGCTTATTTGGAAACCTTTCGGCCCAAATTGAACAAAATGCATCCCCATTTTCGTCGTAATAAGTCCTAATGAGTAGCAGACCTGAGTGGCGTCCCCTACAAAGACAACCTTGCAGTCTTCGAGTTTTTTCCCTGCTGGCAAATACTCAATCATCGTCACCAAATCACCCAATTCCTGCGTTGGATGATTGTAGTCAGACATACCGTTCAAAACTGGGATCGACGAATGTTTCGCCAGATTATCCACATCTACGTGACGGTCAACACGCGCCATAACAATGTCAAGCAATCTGGATAAAACTGTACTTGTGTCCTCAATTGTTTCATGTCCGCCCAGCTGAATCTGTCCTGGCGCCAAGTACTCTGCGTGACCGCCTAGCTGTGTCATTGCAGTTTCAAAAGAAACTCGCGTACGCGTTGATGTCTGCTGGAAAATCATTCCCAGCGATTTATTCTTTAACAGCGGGGGATAGTAACCATTCTTGATGGTTGATTTAATTTTCAGGGAAATGTTCACAATGTCCAGAATCTCTTCTTTTGTGTAAGTTTCCGTGGTGATAAAGTCGCGCTTGCTCATTTGCAAGACCTCCTGTTTTTATTGTCTAATGACATGATACCGCTTTCTTCATAATGTGTCAACTATTTATTAAGAACATATTAAATTTTTACATAATTGCTTCAATTTTCTTTCCCTTCTTAATAAATTATGTAAACTTCCCATTCCTTATAACCACACGGGTTTTCATCATAAACCATAAAATCACGAGTTTTATTTTTTCATATTGAATGAGTTTTCTTTTATTATTCATTTTTATAATCTAATATTCAGAAAATAATAAATATTGCAATATCAAGCTTTTTCACATCTGGAAAATACTTTTCCTACATTTTCTACAAAACTTCCGAAATAAAAATGATATACTTATGTATATACATTCAAAGGAGCAAAGATGTCTGAAATACAAATCAAATCTTGGGGGAACAGCGCTGCAATTCGTCTGAATAAAGAAATTTTAGGTGCGCTTGGTGCAAAAATCGGCGATGATCTTGATGTCAAGCTTTTCAATCAGACACTGACACTTAAACTCAAAACAAATCAAAGTTTAGATGAGCTGTTCAAAGGTTACTATGGCACACCTGAGAGCTACGACATGCTTTTTGAGCATCAGAACTGGCTAGAAATGCAGCCTGAAGGAGAGGAGTTATGGTAAGTGAATACCGGCCCATGCAAGGCGACATTGTCCTTGTCAGATACCTCTCAACTCTCGGCCGAGAAGACTACGATGAACGGCCTGGCTTAATTATCAGCAATGACAAACTCTCAGAAACCACCCCATTTGTCTGGATCGTCCCCATATCCAGCGGTAAATATTTTCATCCCTTTCATGTCAATTTGAACCACTACACCAGAACAAGGGGAACAATACTACTAGAGCAACAACTTTCGATTGATTATTTCTATCACAAGCTGACTTTTGTAGAAAAACTACCTCAGAATCTTCTAGACGAGGTTCTGCATCTGTTGACACTGATCGCTAGCCAGTAAAGCGACATTGGGTCATCATTTCTTAGAATTAACCAAAAGTTCATCTTCAAAATTAGACATTATATTAATTTCAATAGATTTTATAAAAACCAGCCCTTTTACAGCGGCTGGTTTTCACAATTTGAACTTAATTTTTTTCTCTGCTCAATAATTCTTTTTTCTGAATCAGAAAGCCCTTTCGAGAATAGCACAGGTCATATTCTGCAGCATAATGAGTCACGATCATTGAGGAAAACCCGACTTTCTCATCACTAAACTGCCTTCTTGTAAAGAAAATCAGCAATAACAAAACCGAGCACGGTAATTACAGTCATCCAAATGAGCGCCGTCCAGAGTTCCTGTCCCACTGGCTGCTGATTCAGCAAATTTCGAATGGCATTTGTAATAGAAGTCAATGGTTGATTCTCTGCAAACCAGCGTACAGGTCCAGGCATCGTCTTGGTCGGCACGAAGGCTGAGGACAACATGGGCAGGAAAGTCAGCGGATAAGCTAATGCACTCGCGCCAGTCATAGACTTGGCCAAGATTCCAGGAATGGCATTGAGCCAAGTTAAGGCTAAAGTCAAGAATAAAAACAGTCCAATCACAGAAAGCCAAGCGCCAATTCCAGCCCCTGTGCGAAATCCCATCAGCAAAGCCAGACCAATGATTATGGCGAACGAAATCATGTTGGAAATCAACGAAGTCAACACATGCGCCCAGAGAAAGCTTGAAGAGCGAATCGGCATAGATTTCACGCGCGCAAACATTCCCTTTTGTCTATCTTCGAAAAGACGATAACCCACATAAGAGGTCCCCATCGCTGCAGCCATAATCAAAATTCCAGGTAATAAGTAATTAATATATGCAGTACCACTGCCTAGTGATGCCTTAATTGAACCGCCGAAAACATAGACGAAGAGTATCATAAAAGCAACCGGCATCATCACCGTAGTAATAATTGTATCGGCGCTGCGCGTAATATGCTTCATCGTCCGACCAAATAATATTGTTGTATCCCTAACCATTTTAGTTTCCTCCTTCTGCTGCTGTATCTACATCTGTAGAGTCAGATTTCTTTGAGACAATATTTAGAAAAATGTCTTCAAGCGTCGGCTGTTTTTCAACCATTTCAATTTTCGGCGCCGGAATCAACTTCTTCAACTCATCAAAAGTTCCCAGCGCCACAATCTTACCCTCATGCAGGATAGCAATATGCTCAGCCAACTTTTCCGCCTCTTCCAAATACTGTGTCGTCAAGAAGAAGGTCGTTCCGCCGTCTTTGAGCTTCTCGATGAGATCATAAACCTCGTTTCGCGCCTCAGGATCCAGCCCCGTCGTTGGTTCATCCAAAAAAATTACGGCTGGCGCGCCAATCATCGACATCGCCACATCAATCCGCCGCCGCATCCCGCCAGAGTATGTAGCCAATGGTTTATCAGCTGCCTCAGTTAAACTAACCTTTTCCAGCATTTCGACCGCCACTTTTTTAGCTTCGGGGACTTTGCGGAGTTTGGCAATAAGCTCCAAATTCTCACGACCTGTGAGCACATCGTCCACAGCCGCGAACTGCCCAGTGAGGCTGAAAGACTGCCGTACCTTCATTGCCTCTTTCAGCGTATCAAAGCCATGTACCTTGATTTCTCCAGCATCTTGCCTCAGCAACGTTGCCATCATGTTGATCATTGTGGTCTTGCCCGCACCATTTGAACCCAGCAGAGCGAAAATCTCACCCTTCTCAACCTTCAAATCCACTCCACGCAGCACTTCCTTTGTTGACTTTTTTGTGGTAAAGGACTTTTTCAAACCTGATACCTCAATTATGTATTCCATTTGTATCTACCTTCTACTTCTCATCACTGAATATAAGTACTACTTACTAGTGATGCTAAATTTAAGAGATGAAATCATCTCTTCGCAAAATAATCATTCAGAGCCTGACGGTGTTTGTCCAGCCAGTTGATATTGCCATTTTCCCGACCGAAGAAAGCATCACAGAACTCAGCCACATCGCCGCTCACAACATCTTTGACTGGAAGACCGTCCAGCACTGAAAGCTCGAACAATTCCAGCAAATCATTAAATCGCTGCCAGTCATTGTTGATAAGTCCAACATTATAACAGTAACTCTGAATTGACTTGTAAACCTTCTCATAATCATCCGGCAGCGCCTTTACGCGCGCCTGAAGCTCACGGTAGTCTTTCTTCTCTTCGCGCCAATTTTTCCCAAAAACCGTTTCTAAAATCGCCATTTCATTTTCCAACTTTCTTATTCAGCTTTTCACGCTGCTTACTCTCCCAAGTATTCTTGTCCGCCATGTCATCAAGGAAAGCTGCCACATCTGGCCCCGTCACATCCGTCACCTTTCGGCCTTCCGCCGCCAACTCCTCAAGCATATCAAGCACATGATCAAAAACAAACTTAATGTCGCGCCACTTACTTATTCCAGTCAGCCAAATATACTTCTTCATCTGCTTATAGTCTTCGAAATAGTCCGCCGGCAGAGCTTTAGCACGCGCCTCAAACGCTCGCCAAACCTTTTTTTCCTCAAGACCTAACGCACGGTCAAATAAGTTCCTTTTCTCAGCCATAATATTATTCACTCCTTTGTGTTACAGAATAGTCAACCGACACATGGGCTGGCTTACGCAACTCTTCAATTTTCTCGGAGACAAAGTCCCACTTTTGCCAGAATTTACTCAACTCAGCCTTCCCCGCCTCATTTAACCTATAGAACTTACGCGGCGGTCCCTGCGTTGACTTACGCTTCTCTATATCAACCAGACCATTCTTTTCCAGCCGCATCGTAATCGTATAGACAGTCCCCTCAACAATGTCAGTGAACCCGAGATCCCGCAATTTCTGTGTAATCTCATAACCATAAGTCTCGCCACGGCTAATTATCTCTAACACACAGCCTTCCAGCGACCCTTTTAACATTTCTGTGATATCTTCCATCTTATAATTTCCTTTCGCAGTATTTTGTATCAACGATATTCTGTACTACTAACTACAGGTATATAATAACACAGACTACTGAACTTGTCAACTAATAAGTATCACAAAATAGCCATTTTTTACCATAATCGTGAAACTCCTTGATACACAAGTATCTCCTTCTTAACAATATCAATTCATCTGTCCATTTTCCCAACCATTTTTCCTAGAAAATGTTTTCTGAACTCATTTAAAGAATCAAAAGCTAGAGAAGTGGAATAATTCATTTCCTGCTCCCTCCAAAGAAAGTAAAGTGACTTCTAAGCGCCGAAACGATGAGATTCTGCTTGGCTCAGAAGATTCTTTCTCTGTCTAAGAATTGCGGATTCACAACCAAATAGAATCAACTAAAAAGCCCGAATTTCCATACAAAATTCGAACTTTTTCAGATTTTAGAACTATAGCAGATTCTTAAGAATTATTTCTTAACCTCCGCAAAAATCATCCGGCCTGCACTGGTCTGCAATACTTTTGTGACAGTTGACGTCACAGTTTTACCAATCAGGCGATCGGTGTCTTCAATGACAACCATTGTGCCGTCCGGTAAATATGCGATACCTTGATGACGCTCAGTTCCTTCTTTAACAATGACAACCGACAAATCTTCACCAACCATAACTTGCTGCTTGACCGCATTAGCCAAATCATTGATATTCAGCACTTTGATGCCTTGTATTTCAGCCAGTTTATTAAGATTAAAATCATTGGTCACGAGTTTTGCGCCTTTTTCGTTCGCATAACGCAAAAGTTTTGCATCAACCTCTTTCAGGTCTTTATAATCCAAATCAGAAATCACAACTTCATTACGAATGGCATTAACCAAATCGAGACCGCGACGTCCCTTCGCCCGCTTCAATGCATCGTTTGAATCCGACAAAGTCTGAAGTTCCAGCAAAACAAAATTAGGTACAATAATCTGTCCATCCAAAAACCCAGTTTTGATAATGTCGAAAACGCGACCGTCTATAATAACACTGGTATCAAGCAATTTCATATTTGTTTCAGAACTCGGAAGTGTTGCTGCATCTACAGCATTTATCTTCTTCCCTTGACGGAAAATCGTTCGCACAATATCTTCTCCGCGACGGTAAAAAATAATATAACCCAGATAACCAAGCACAATAATAACTAATGCTGCAAGAACATTGGACAAAATTGGAATATTCAACATGGTGATTGGAAAACTTATCAAAAGTCCAACCAGTAAACCAAGTATTACCCCGATAACGGTATAAATACTTTTTGACAAATTTAGTCCTGCAACCATATTATCAATGTGCTTCAGCCCAGCCAAGATAGAGTTCATCAAGAAAAATATTATCACTAAAAAAATAAATGCGCCAATAATTCCATTTAGCCACTGATGATTCCAACTTGCATGCTGCTGGCCAAACAGCTCCCAAAATGCTGGAAGAGCTGCTATACCAACTGATGCGCCGATAATTGCTGCAAGGACGTACACAATAATACGTCTCATATGAAAAAAACCTCTCTTTTTATATTTTTATAATACTTTGCTTATTATAACACAAATTACGCAACTAAGTCTCCTATTTGAACACCAGAGCTAAAACCTCAGCAATGGTCTCAACCCCTATGACGTTCAGTCCCTTTGGAATATCAAGGTTATCCATCGAAGATTTAGGCACATAGGCTTTCTTGAAGCCAAGTTTGGCTGCCTCATTAATACGCTGTTCCATACGCACCACGCGTCGGATTTCTCCCGTCAGCCCGATTTCACCAATGAAACACTCAGAAGGATTCGTCGGTTTCTCTTTATAGCTCGAAGCAATGGCCACAGCAATGGCCAAGTCAATCGCTGGTTCATCAATTTTCACACCGCCTGCAGATTTCAAGAAAGCATCCTGATTCTGCATCAAAAGTCCTGCACGTTTTTCAAGTACAGCTAATATTAATCCAACACGATTATAATCAACACCAGAAACCGTCCGCTTTGCATTTCCAAACATTGTCGGTGTTGTCAACGCCTGAATTTCCACTAATATCGGACGTGTACCTTCAAGTGCTGCTACAATTGCTGAACCTGTTGCCCCCTCCAAACGCTCACTCAGAAAAACCTCAGACGGATTAAGCACCTCACGCAGCCCGCTGGTCTGCATTTCAAAAATTCCAATTTCATTGGTTGATCCAAATCGATTTTTAACTGCCCGCAAAATCCTAAAAGAATTCTGCCGCTCGCCTTCAAAGTACAAAACAGTGTCCACCATATGCTCAAGCGTACGCGGGCCAGCCAGAGTTCCCTCTTTGGTAACATGACCAACAATAAAAATTGCAATATTGTTCATTTTAGCAATCTGCATCAGCTCATTTGTCACCTGGCGTACCTGAGAAACACTTCCTTGAGTCGACTCAATCTCTGGCGACATAATCGTCTGGATAGAATCGATAATCAGAAAATCCGGTTTGAGACGCTCAATTTCCTGACGTACAGCCGACATATTTGTTTCTGCATAGACATAAAAATCTGCATTCTCGTCCTCTGTCAAACGCTCTGCCCGCAATTTAATCTGCTGGGCAGACTCCTCACCGCTGACGTAGAGCACTTCTCCACGAGTTGCTAATTGCGCTGAAACCTGCAATAAAAGCGTTGACTTACCAATTCCAGGATCTCCGCCAATCAAAATCAAAGACCCAGGTACAACACCTCCACCGAGCACATGGTTGAACTCCTCCATGTCAGTTAGGACACGGGGAACATCGTGCCTGTCAACCTCCCCCAGCCTGATCGGAGATGACTTTTCCCCAGACAGTGTCTTGCGTGCGTTGGGTACCTCTTTAATTTCACGTTCTTCCACAAAAGAAGCCCATTCACCACAATTTGGACAGCGGCCAAGCTCCTTAGATGACTTATAACCGCAATTCTGACAAACAAACATTGATTTATATTTAGACAAGTTTTCTCCTCAAAATAGTCGAAGCAATTCAGAAACTTTACTTCTTAAATAATAATACGCAAAAGAACGGCAAATGTCACGAAAAAATACCAAAAATTTGACAGAAAGAAATAATTTGATAAAATAAACAAGTACATTTCTTATCGCGCCAATATCTGTACACTCGCTAGCGCTCGAAGCACTGCTTCGAGGTAACGGATGAAGATTTGCGAAGCAAATCTACATATCGCTGCTCACCGAATGAGTGACAGTGATATATCAGAATTCAGAATAAACTCCTAATAGAGTAGTTAACTAATAATAAGCCGTTGTAGCTCAGTCGCTAGAGCTTGAAGCACTGCTTCGAGGTAACGGATGAAGATTTGCGAAGCAAATCCTCCAATCGCTGCTCACCGAATGAGTGACAGTGTTATATCAGAATTCAGAATAAACTCCTAATAGAGTAGTTAACTAATAATAAGCCGTTGTAGCTGCAGTCGCTAGAGCTCGAAGCACTGCTTCGAGGTAACGGATGAAGATTTGCGAAGCAAATCTACATATCGCTGCTCACCGAATGAGTGACAGTGATATATCAGAATCCAGAATAAACTCCTAATAGAGTAGTTAACTAATAATAAGCCGTTGTAGCTCAGTCGGTAGAGCAGCACCATGGTAAGGTGAAGGTCGTGTGTTCGATTCACATCAATGGCAAATAGGGCAACCAACCCATTACAAAGCCTTTTAAGGCTTTTTTACAGTCATTAAAGAGTATTATCAACCAACCAATCAGTATCCTTCTGTGAAGTCCTTCAGA
The DNA here is from genome assembly GCA_031285775.1 of Streptococcaceae bacterium. Lineage (GTDB taxonomy): Bacteria > Bacillota > Bacilli > Lactobacillales > Streptococcaceae > Lactovum. The sequence continues at coordinate 27,300 of JAITVN010000075.1, forward strand.
AATCATAACTTTCACGAGGAAGGTCTAGAAAACCTGTCAAAACTGACAGGTTTTTTCACAAACGATATTCAGGAACAGTCTTCGTATTTTCATAAACATTGACGATACGCTCTGTAGCACCTGGATCAACTTCTTCAATAGCTGCCGAAATCGTATTGAATGAAGCGGTATAGTCTCGGTCACGCTCGAATAAAGTCAGTGAACGCTCCATCGCGCTGGCTACATTCGCATTGGTCAATTTGAAACGATTGGCATACTGCATGAGCTGCTCCGCTAGCGCTGCATTATCCACTAATTTGTCAGTCTCCGTTTTCAAGCGCTCAAGCTGTTCTTTGGCCAAGTCCGCCATATGCTTGATCGTTTCCATATTGATACGAACTTTATCCATCTCTTTGAAAAGTTTTTCCACTTGGCTGCTGACAGTAAAGAACAAATCCAGATAGGCAGTCGGCAAGCCTGGAAGATTTCGCTTTTCAACAAAGCGTTTAATCATGCGAATACGCGTGTCTAAGTCTTGAGCAGTTTCACGCGCCTTTTTCTCGTCTTGAGAGAGTGAAGTAATCTGCTCATTTATTTGCATCTGCTGTTCTTCGATTTCCTGCAGTGAAGCAATAACCGCATTTACACGACGATTAATCATAGAATAAGGCTGCTCTTGCACTTGAACATCTTTCAGCTTCAAGATATTATCAGCTTCAATTTCCAGATCATCTAAGCGCAGCTGTGCTGAACGTACTGATGCCTTTTCATTGTCAGATAAAATATAAGCTTGCAGCGCATGATCAATTTCAAGCAGAAGACTGCGGTTGTTTTCACGGGTATGCTCAATATAAGGCTTGAGGATAGGGGCATTCTTTTCAAAATTCTTGCGTCCGCTGTATTCTTTTTCAAAAATATCGTACAAGCCGTTAATCTGCTGTTTCGTTTCCTGAAGCAGGTTTTCCGCGCGATCAAGCTCAAAACGCTCTAGATTTTCTTTGGTTTCCTTTAAGCGGTTCCTGACATTTTTGATAGATTGTTCAAGATTGAACGTTTCTGGGAACTTATAGTTCTTTTGGGTGAAATCTTTGTAGTTCTCTTCCAGCTCAGAAAGTTGCTTCTCATAATCATCATCAACTAAGTGGATAATTTCAGGAATACGCTCTGTAATGTTATTCAAAGCTATTGTATGCTCTTCAGCGATTTCTAAAATCTCAGCGGCCTCAACAGGATCTCCCTTCGAATTCAACTCTACAAACTGATTAAACTCAGTTTCGATATTGCTCAGCGACTCCTCAATCATGCCAATAGTCGAGCCGTAATGTTCCGCATTGTCCGCAATATGATTACGTAATTTATCATACATGTCAAGCGCATCTTGAATTTTCGTGGAATTATAGCGCTCCTGTTCCATCAGTTCATTCAAGCCGCTGCGAATCGCCTCCGCATCGGTCTCCATCATCTTTATCAGCGATTCTGCTTCCAGCGCAGCCTCTTTTGCCTTCCCCCAACGAAAACTATCATTTAGCTGCTCAGCTTCAAAAATACTGTTTTCCAGCTCGGCAAAAGAATTCTGCGACAAGTCAACCCATTTTTGGTGCCATTCTCTATATACTTTCTGCGACTGACCTACTAAATGCATCGACTTTACCTTATCAAACTCATCCTGGACAGGCAAATCAAAAAGCTCTTCCTTGCGTTCTTCTAGTGCAATGATGAAGCCCTCTGTCTGACGGCGACGGATCATCGAATAAACATAGAATGCGACAATGAGAACAAAGATAATGACTAAAACAATGATAATAGTGGTTGACATAAAAATTTTCCCCGAATAAATCAGTAATTAATGCAATTATAGCATAGTTTTAAAGAAAAGTGTCAGCTGTTCAAAGCTTTTGCTGGCATCTTCTCAAATAATTTTTGTCCCATGAACAAAAGTTGCGCCCGTCAAATCGGCTAATTCTCCAGCATTTCCCGCCGTCACTCCACCGCCGATCATGATGTCAATGCGACCATCAGCATAACGTATCAGTTCTTTGAGCAAGGCCGTATTCAAGGGTTCAGACAAAGGGCCGCCATGACTTAATATCTTCGCAATTCCAGCCTCGGCCAATAAGTCAATGGCTGCAAAAGGGTCTTCAATCTCATCAAAAGCCATGTGGAAAGTGACTGGAAGCCCTTGGCTAGCAATTACCAAAGTATTCATCGCTTCAGTATCTATTTTATTGTCCTCGGTAAGTGCGCCGAAAACTAATGCCTGAGCACCCGCCTCAATTGCCTTGAGAACATCGATTTCCATGATCTTTAGTTCTTGTGAATTGTAAACGAAATCTCCGCCGCGGGGACGGATCATCACTGCCAGCAGACTTTGCGAATCCTGTAAATAATCGGCAGTCTGTGAAATAACGCCATAGGACGGTGTTGTACCGCCTACGGCCAAATTATCACAGAGCTCAATCCGTTCAGCCCCAGCCCGCACTGCTCTTGGAATATCAGTGAAGTTTTCTGCACAAAATTCGCGTATAATCATAGAATTATTGTATCACAGTTTTATCCAATTCAAAAGGCAAAATAGTTTTTGAAAAACATATTTAGTAATTTATATGAAAAAAGCCCCGAAAGGCTTTTTCATTCACTTTTATGAAATTAGCTTGCTGCTTTAACAGCAACTTGACCTGTTACATCAAATTTGTTCGCATCAGGCAAAGCATTGTACGTGTCTAATTGATCTTGGCTAGAGAAGTAAAGGTTGCCGTCAATCTTAGACTTGATAGAAGCGCCCGTCGTATCTTTCATTTCACGAGACAGGATAGCTCCAGTCTTTCCTACATAAACATCACCCTTGACATTTCCGCCTTCAAAGTCAAACATAGGCGAGTTCACAATCAATTTGCTTACAGTCAAATTAAACACTTTAGTCACTTGACGCTTGTCATTTTGAGCGATCATTGCAAGTGTACGCTGTACTTCACCGGTATCATTAAGGAAGATGCCGCTGACTGTGATGGTCTTGCCTGAAGCATCTACATCACCATTTGATGAAACCAGCCAAGCACCTTTATCACCTAAAGCTGAGCTCAAAACTTTTGCATCAGTCGTACCTGTTGTAGCTCCGGATTGAACGTCAGAACCGTTGCCCTTGAATGCGTAAGTAGCACCACCGTGAGCATTCACAGTAATAGCACCAATTTCACCCTTTACAACACTGCCGATCGATGCGTCAACTTTTGTTTCACCAGTTACTTTGACTTTAGCAGTATCAGCAAGCTTGTTATATTCATCAAGTAAGTCCTGGCTTGCAAAGATAAGGTTGCCTTCAATCGTTGCTTGAGCAACAGAGCCGTCTGTCTTCTTGCCGTTTTGGGCATGGAAACCTGAAGCAAGTACTTCAACATTTCCTTTGACTGTTCCGTTTGAGATGTAGAAGTCAGGTGATTTCACAACGATCTTATCAAGAGTCAAGGTATATTGCTCAGTTACTTGATGATTATCGTTCTGGTTGTATATCGCCAGCTTACGCGCAACCTGTGCTTCGCCAGTATCAGCATTTGTAAGGAAGACACCTTCAACAGTCAGAGTCTTGCCAGTTGCGTCCATATCCTTGTTGGTAGCACCCAACCATGCACCATTTGCAGCAAAGCCTTTCTGCAGACTATCAAAGTCTTTTGCAGCAACAGTCGCACCTGTATAAACATCAGTTTTAGACGAGCTGGCGACAGAGCTTGATTTTGAAGTGCTGGTTTTTGTATCTGAAGTAGAGGAGCAAGCAGTAAGAATACCAATAGACAGAGCAGAAACTGCAAGCAATGAAATTACTTTAGACTTTTTCATGTTTGAAAAATCTCCTAATTTTGTTTATTTATTTGTTGATATTTATTATTATATTACTCCAGCAGTCGTTTGTCAAGATTTGTAGACCGATTCACAATCTCACAATATGAGAGAATTAGAGGTTATACGGATTTTGTTTGTTTCATTAGAACTTTTCAAATATTTGGAAAGGTTCAACTTGTAAAGTCTGCCTTTAGATGTTAAAATACTAACATAGACAAGATGACAAATTGAGCTTTTTCCAGAGATTCTACATCAATGTCACTCAACTTATCAGAATAAAACTTTGCAAAATAATAACATGCAAAAAGGAGAAAAATGGTTTACCAAGATCCAAAATTGTTGCTCTTTTCTTTAAGCTCTAATCGCGAACTTGCTGAAAGGGTCTCGCAGATTACGGGTGTACGACTTGGAAAAGTAACTTCGAAACAGTTTGCAGACGGTGAAATTTATGTTGACATTGAACAGTCTGTCCGAGATCATGACGTCTATATTATACAATCTACAAATTTCCCTGTTAACGACCACCTCTGGGAACTGTTGATTATGATTGATGCCTGCAAACGCGCTTCTGCACACACAGTCAATATTGTTATTCCTTATTTTGGATACGCCCGTCAGGATCGTACTGCAAATCCGCGCGAACCAATCACTGCAAAGCTAGTTGCCAACATGCTGGTGAAAGCTGGTATCAACCGTATCTTAACTTTGGATCTGCATGCCGTGCAGGTTCAAGGCTTCTTTGATGTTCCTGCAGATAATCTGTTTACTGTACCGCTCTTTGCTGATTACTACAAGGAAAACGGTTTGGGCGGAAATGATACAGTGATTGTTGCGCCAAAAAACTCAGGAATTAAACGGGCAAGAGCATTGGCTGAACATCTCGGTTCTGGCTTAGCCATCGTTGATTATAATGGTGAAGATGAAAGAAATCGAGAAAACGGCTATCTTATCGGCTCAGTTGAAGGCAAGAAGACAATAGTTATTGATGATATTCTGACGACAGGTGCGACCTTTACGAATGCCGCGGCTGTCTTAACAAAGAATAATGCTGCAGAAATTTATGTCTGTGCCAGTCATGGCCTTTTCTTGCCTGGAGCCGCCGAGCGGTTGAATGCCAGCCCGATTAAGGAGGTGCTGGTAACTGACTCCGTTGACTCTATTAATCAAAAACCAGACAATGTCAAGTTTATCACTTGTTCTAGCTTGTTGGCCGATGCCATTATCCGTATCCACGAAGGTCGGCCTGTTTCACCACTTTTCGATTATGATAAGGTACAGGATTAATGATTTATTTAGACAATGCAGCAACAACCCAGCCTTTTCCAGAAGTCGCTGAGAAGATGCGCTCTAGCTTGATAAATACCTTCGGCAATCCATCAAGCACTCACACAGCAGGACGGTCGGCGGCAAAGCTGCTTCGGGATTCGCGGAAAAAAATAGCGAGAATTCTTCAGGTACCGGCTAAATCTTTGATTTTCACTTCTGGTGCCTCCGAGGCCAATAATTCAGCCATTATCAGCTACGCACTGGCCAATATTGAGCATGGCCGACATATTGTAACGACGGCAATTGAACATCCTAGTGTTCTTGAAGCAATGCGCTATTTGGACTATCGTTTCGGTTTCGAGATAACAACAGTTACGCCCGATTCCGATGGAAATCTGTCCGCATCAAGAGTTTTGTCCGCCGTCAGACCGGATACCATTCTTGTCTCAGCCATGCTGGCCAACAATGAAACTGGACAGATTTTACCCGTCGCAGAAATTGGTAAAGTTTTGGCACCAGTTGAAGATATTGCTTTTCATGTTGATGCCGTCCAAGCAATGGGAAAGATTCCGGTTCTGCCGCTGGAAATTGGTGCAGATTTTTTGACTGCTTCTGCTCATAAATTCCATGGCCCAAAGGGTGTAGGCTTCCTCTATCATTCCCCGAATGTTAAATTTGACAGTCTTATTCACGGCGGCAACCAGGAAGATAAACGTCGTGCCGGCACTGAAAACTTGGCAGGGATCTCCGGTATGGCAGCTGCGTTAGAAATTTCACATCAACACTTGAGTGAAAACTATCAAAAAGTTCTGCAACTCCACGATCACTTACTCTCTAATCTGAATAATTTGAAAATTGATTTCTATGAAAACCGTTTTGGTCTTGAAAACTTGCCCCATGTGCTAAATCTGGGCTTTCCCGGTGTCAGAAATGATCTACTGCTGATGAGGCTTGATATGACTGGGGCAGCTGTGTCTACTGGTTCTGCTTGTACCGCAGGCGCAGTTGAAACAAGCCATGTCCTCGAAGCTGTTTACGACTCAGACTCTCCAAGACTGCATGAAAACCTTCGGATTTCCTTGTCTGAGATGAACACTTTGGAGGAAATTGACCAGTTTACTACACTATTGAAAAATTGTTTATAAATAAATAGCAGCGCGTTTTCACTTTTATTTACCTTATTTGAAGGAGATCGATTTATGGCCTTTGTTACTGAAAAGCAGCTCACAGACTGCAAATACAAGTACGCAATTTCACCGAACATCAAAAAATATACGCTGCGAGATGTGACTTTTATCCCGACCAAGCTGGGGCAATATGAATTTTCCCGCATTCTTGAAGTCAAACCTAACTCTGGCGAGGGATTTCTGATGAAAATCATCGTCAACTCAGATTTGACCGGATTCAAACTGTCTGTGACAGATAAATCCGGCTTGCGCAATGTCAACATTTTTAAAAATGCGGATCCGATTATCGTTGAGAAATTTTACTTCCAAATGCAGCTCTTTGTGGATCGTGAAGTATTTACTGAAATCAAGATGTGAGGTGCGCCCGTTTTGAAGCGAGCCATTCGACTAGGTGCTTCAGCACCTTAGCGAGAATGGACAGCAGCGTCCGAAGGACGCAGACAATTTCAGAAGCTCTAGCTTCTAGAAATTGCTAGAGCTTTAGCTCTGTGTAGAAATTTACCCCTACAGGGGAAAGCGACCTCTAAGTGCTAAAGCACTAAGAGTCTGCTTAGGGATTTGAGGTTCTGCCTTTAGGCAGGTTCTCGAATCGTCTATTTTCCTAGCTTCAGGCGCGCCAAACTCAGTTAATCGAGTAGAGGGGAGTAAGAACCATTTTCATACTCCGCCCCTCTCACACCACCGTACGTACCGTTCGGTATACGGCGGTTCAATTTATATTACAGTATGAACTTTCAAATAATAAGA
>JAITVN010000030.1 GCA_031285775.1 Streptococcaceae bacterium
GCGTCATTTGATATTTTTGCAAAGTAATCGGTCGTATGGCACCATTCTTGTAGAGTGACAACCATTCTGCAAAATATTCATAAAAAAGTTGATTCTTGTTTAACATTAAAGCCTCCAAAATAGTGATAGTACTATTTTAGCGGCTTTTCTCAGACAAACATCCTCTGAAGAAGAGATTTCTTGAGGGATTGAAGTTGAGTGATCTTTTCGGCCTGTAGTTCAAGTTGGGAATCAAAAAGTTTGAAAAATCTTCCAGTAAGTTGTTGCTATTTTAAACTCGGAAAGTAACCTTGAACCTTTTCAATATTCAACTTTGACAGACTTGGCACTCCAGTAGATTCATCAAGTTTTTTCCAATTAATTTGCTGGGCTAATGTAAATAGAAAGTCTATATCATAACCAGCTTTGGGAGTCAGGAAAAATAACGTATCAACAGTCCAAAATGGTGCTTTAAGATATTGAGGTTTATCAATACTTCCTTTTCGTCCGATTCCAATAGAATCAAAATCAGAAAGTTTGTCATTTACACTCAACATATACCCACCAGTACCATAAACTGGAATTTTTCCAACAGAAAAATGTTTATAGTCTCGACCAGAATTAACATTTACAGCCTCTTTCAATTCGTGAAAAGACCAATTGTCATCAAATCCCTCAAACCTTAACTCCTGACAGAAAATCTTCTGCAACAATCCTTTCTTCATCTGCTTCATTAATTCCAGCTTACGCTGATGAAATGCGATGGTTTGGTCAAGGTTGGAGAAAAAGTTGCCGATTTCCCTTTGTTCTTCAATCTCTGGAATTAGGATAGGCATTTTTGCCATCTGTTTTCCTGATACTTCAACAAATGTTGAACCAGCTCCAGTAATTTCTCCGTACCTTTTTAACTCATGACTTCTTGAGTAAATGAAGTAAGTGTCAAGGTTTTCTTTCGGAACGATTGACTGAAATCCTTGGTTAGTACAAGCCTCTTTTCCAAGTATAGCCGTGCTTCCAATACCTGCGCGAGATGTAAATAAAACTGTTCCAGCAGGTAACATCTGAGCTGAGCTTTTTTGAAATCCTAACTCAGTAATTTTCTTTTGACTTCCATTGACGTAAACTTTGTCGCCAATTTCTACTGGTGAATACCAATCAATGTCTCCGTTCCAAAATTCCTTGACAGATGTGCTGGGAGTTCCACCACCAATAATTTCAGCAACTTCCCCCAACTTACGCTGTTCCCAGGCGTTCGTGAATCCTTGAAATCTTAATTTTGGTACACACTTTTTTACTTCTTTGATAATATCTTTCCCAATTTCTACAACATGCTCATTAAAAGAATCTATTGCAGGCGTAAGCGTAACTTGAAAATAAGTACTTAGGAAGAATGCAATAATAAAGATAACTACAGGATTTTTTCTTTTTACTTTTTCAAACCAACTGGCAAGTTTTTGTTGACTACTCTGAATCTCCGGAACATTTATTAATTCTTGGATTGTAGCAGCTGCTTCTTCCCAATTCTCCTGATCAAAGTTTTCTATTTTTAACTCCTCAAAATCAAAATCCTCAAACGAAGTAGAAATTGTAGAGGCTAACATAGAAAAATCGAATTTATTAAAGCTGACCAAAATATTCTCAATTGTTTTGGCATAATTGTTTTGTGTTAAAGCTACGGATTTGTAAAGTGGAGAAAAGTCAATTCTAAATAGATTATCTACAATACTTTGAACAGATGGATATTGACTAATTTGAAAAGCTACTATTCGATTTAACATTGGGGAATAATCAATTTTTGTAAACGACTTTACCATGCTTTGTATTAACTGTGTTTGAGAGGCCTGTAATACTGACAAAGACTTTGCCAGACTCACCAATGGGCTTATTGACATTTTCTCAATCATTTTTTGCCGTTTAGATATGCTCTCTAGCATTTTATTTTTATCGTTAATTTTTGCCATATATTTTCTCTTTGTTTACTCCTTAAAATTTCTGCCAAAATCATCCACAATGAAACTAAAGATAACTTGAGGAGGATTAACATTGGGTCCATGAATGGGGAAATGGTTCGCCAATGAGCATTCCTACATGCCTGGAGTTATCTTTTTCAAAAGTTCTTTGGAAAATTTCTATACGCATTTAGGTTTATTACTCTATACGCATTTAGGTTTATTACTTGACGATGAATCCAATGTTATGATATAATGTTGTCAATTGATGAGGTGTCTGTGCGCAGCCCTCTGGGTAAAAGATTTATCTTTATCGGCTAGCTCTTGGGCTAGTCGTTTTTTATTGCCACAAAGTGGTCTGAACTCAGATAGATTTCATTGAGCTCATCTCCTAAATCTGATTTTTCATTAAAACGATAGATAAAATCAATGACTGTTTTTCGGAAGCGATTATCATAAATTCCATCACGACGCTTAGAATGACCTAGAAAGATTGAAAGCGGTGTGAAATGAAAGAGACAATTCCTGAGAACGACAATATCGTAGAGTTTATTCTTTGTGCTTTTGATTGCGGAAAAATCTTTAACAGACCCAATGAACCCGAAGCCATCCACCACTTTTCTGTAATAACTCTTTTGATTTTCAATCAGCCAGTAAAGAATTTCTCTGACATCGCCAAAAGACATTTTTGTCACATATTTCCACGTCTCTTTGCCTTGATATTTTGGGAGATTCCTAACCTCAATTCTCTGAAACTCTTTGATGAGAGAATTTCTTTTTTCAGGCTGAAGTTTACCGCCCTCAATAAGTTCGCAACAAAAATAACTCAGGCGGCTGTTGATGATTCTTTCAAATTCAATCATACCAGACATCAGAAATTCGCTCACTAAGCAATCAAGTTCAAAGTAGTTCGTCCAATCCTCAAATTTGTGAGGAAAGTATTTATGACAGCTTTTTTCAATTTTGTCAGCGAATTTTATTTTACCACATGAAATCACGTTAAAATAATTCTCATCTAAAAGATACTTTGCAGCGCTTGATTTGTCGTCAAAAATGATTGATTTATTTTTTTCTAGGTGAGAAATCTGTTCTTCCAGTGTTTTAAATGGTTTCACTTGCTTAATTCTTCCTTTGTTTCATTACTAACCGTATGGAAATCCATACGGTTAAACATTTCAAAGTAATTTCCAAACTGGCCAAATTCGATCAGTTTGGAACGACTTGTTTCATTTCAATATTTTCTAAACTACTGTAATTCCAACAGTTTAAACCTATTCTCCAAAAATTTTCTTTATCGCGTCAATCTCAGCCTTATTTTCATCAGTCACAGTCAACTCATCAACCATCTTCAAAAACTCCGAATCGGTTTGTTTAATCTGCTGATCCAACTCCTGCATCTCTTGGCTCAAGGCGATGATATCAATAGGCTCCTCTTCCTCAAAAGTATCAACATAGCGCGGAATGTT